>JAIOQF010000270.1 GCA_021413535.1 Verrucomicrobiota bacterium | reverse complement strand
TCGAAAGCTGGACGCTACCACGATCGCAGTCGTCTGCCTGCTAACGCTTCCACAAATTACCCAAGCCAAAGACCATGACGACGATCATGGTCGCGGACATGACTCGAAACATCACAAGAGCAAGCATCACAATCACGACCGGTCTGTTTATCTGTCACATCCGCGTTCCAGCTTTATTCTATCATTAGGAAACGGGTATGCCGGACGCGGTTACTACTACGGGCCGCAGAATTCCCCCTATTATTACGAACGTCCCGATGTCAGATTTTATGCTACTCGTGAAGCGGCGCCGAGGGAATATTACGGCCAATCATATTCCAACAATTCCGGTGACGCGGCAGTGCAGAGGGCTCTGGCACGTCGTGGCTACTATCAAGGCTCAATTGATGGAGAACTCGGACCCCAGTCCAGACGCGCCATCGCCCGCTACCAAGCGGATCACGGTCTAAGGGCAACTGGCATCATTAGTTCGAGTCTGCTCCAATCTCTGGGCCTGTAGTTCGTTGCTCGGACACCTTCGGGCACCCAGTCACGAGAAACATGGCTTGATGTCTGCTGAATTACACAATTCGATTCCTCTGTCACCATTGTAATCACGTCCTGCATCATGCGTGAAGTGGTCACACGCTCGACACCAGCCTGAATTTCGCCTAGTTTGATCGATCTATGGGGAACCCAAAAGAACAGGATTCGGCTCTTGACGACCAAGCGGCGAGCAAATCTACCATACGGAATACTTGCCGACACTTTTGGATCATTTCCAAGGCGTTCTTCGCCTCGGAACGTCGACACAAGGCGCGGGGCTTTCTGCTCGCCTTGCTTGTTCTCGCCCTCACGGTCGGAGGCGTCCAGGTGCTCATGAGTTATGTGGGCCGGGACTTCTTCACGGCCATCGAGAACAAGAACCCGTCCGCTTACTGGCGGAATCTGTGGCTATATCTCGGAACCTTCGCCCTCGCGGTTCCCATCGGCGTTTACTATCGATGGGTAGAGGAGCGACTGGCCTTGTTGTGGCGCGAGTGGATGGCGCAGCATCTGGTTAAACGTTATTTCAACAACCGCGCCTACTACCGCCTGCGCGGCTCCGAGAGCATCGACAACCCCGACCAGCGCATCAGCGAAGACGTGCGAAACTTCACCGTCAGTTCGCTTTCCTTCCTGCTCATCACCTTGAATTCACTAGTGACGTTGGTGGCTTTCATCGGCGTGCTCTGGGTCATTTCGGGCACTCTGGTTAGTATGTTGTTATTGTATGCAATATTGGGCACCGGAGTCAGCATACTCATCGGTCGCCGCTTGGTCGGATTAAGCTTTCACCAGTATCAAAAAGAGGCGGACTTTCGCTACGGCCTCGTGCGGGTGCGCGACAACGCGGAATCCATTGCTTTTTACCGCGGGGAAAAGCGCGAACATCTTGATCTGGTGCAGCGTCTGACTCTGGCCGTGGCCAACATGCGGAGCATCATCGGCTGGAATCGCAATCTCGCCTTCTTCACCAATAGTTACAACTATGCCGCGCTGGTGCTGCCGGTCGTGATCGTCGCTCCCATGTTTATGCGTGGAGAAGTAAAATTCGGCGTCATCACGCAGTCAGCGGGTGCCTTTGCCCAGGTTCTGGCAGCCGTCTCGCTTATCATCACGCAGTTCGGAGTCTTGAGCGCCTATCTCGCAGGTGTGCAACGTCTGGGAGCCTTGTGGGACAGCCTTGATGAACACGATGCGGAGGAAGAACGTATTGCCAATGAGTCCACCCAGCAGGTAGATGAAGAAAGCCGCATCGTTAAGCTAGACAAGCTCACCGTGCAGACACCAGGCGGGACTCATGTCCTGGTGACAGAGTTGTCCTTCATCCTGCGCCGCAAGCAGAGCCTTCTCATCATGGGCGCTAGCGGCACTGGGAAAAGTTCCGTGCTCCGCACCATCGCCGGCCTGTGGTATGGAGCCAGCGGACAACTGGAACGCCCCCCATTAAATAAAGTCATGTTCCTCCCCCAGCGTCCCTACATGATCGAGGGAAACCTGCGCGCTCAGTTGCGCTACCCGCACACCGATAAGGGTGTCACGGACGAGGAGATCCGCGAGGCCGTGGACAAGGTGAACCTCGCGGACATTTTCGAGCGCGTGGACAATGATCTGGATCGTGTGGTGGACTGGACCAACGTGCTTTCCCTCGGCGAGCAGCAGCGCGTGGCCTTCGCGCGGCTCTTCCTGCAGCAACCTGAGTTCGCCTTTCTCGACGAATCCACCAGTGCGCTCGATGAAGACAATCAAGATCACTTGTATCAATTACTCAAAAAGTCCGGCATCGGTTTCATCAGCGTGGGCCACCGCACCACTCTGATTGAGCATCATGACCGGGTGCTGACACTGGACCGCTCCGGGAGCTGGAAAATAACGACTACAGATAAGTAGCAGGCAGTCGCGTGCTGCCACCATTTTTCGTGATCATACGTGGCGTTCACTCGAGTGTAGTTTGCACGAGACCAGTTCCCGTCGCGCAACAGTGATACTTTTCAATCGATAGGGTTATACCCCATGGCGGACGGATGCGTTGTTCTTTACACTGCATGACAACTGAAACATTAAAAAAATAATCAGAACGACAACCACCAACGAAACTAAAAGATAACTATTAACTTAAAACCAGAAGAAAAAAAATAATTTATAGCTGCCTTGTAACCGCAAGTATCCTGTCACTCTCCAAATGAACTCACGAGCACAGAAATCATGACCGCAGGGATTATGACAATCATCATCGCCACGGTGAAACTACCACGACGACGACAGAAGAAACCACTCTGAGACGTCCCTATTCCAGCACCGTGGAAACGCAGACCACCCGGTCATACTAAAATCATCATACTCAGATAGAATCTTCTGCAGGCGGCCTGACGAAAATCAGGCCGCCTTTTTTTGTTTTATCAATCAGGACGTCCTAGATGACAACAGATTGCTAGATCGCTTCCGTAAAATTTTCATCGAGCGATTGCGGTAGGGTTACACCCCATGGCGGGATGCCGGTGCAATCGTGAGGATAGTCTCATGAACACACTCGAAATCAAAGGCGACTGGAATATCATCAAAGGCAAGCTCAAACAAAAGTGGGCGACACTAACTGACGATGACCTCCAGCACATCGAAGGCAAACAGGATGAACTACTAGGCCGAATTCAAAAACGCACAGGTGAATCCCGCGAAGCCGTAGAAGCGCTTCTCAAGGAACTCACAGCCGTCTGAAATCGTCCCAGACGATTTCGGAACTTCAAAAAAAATTTAACCGAACACTAAAGCTCAAACTAAACACCCTATGAAAACATCACACAAACATCTGCTTTTATTCCTGGCCGCCGCGCTCTTGATCTTCGCTGGCACCAGCTGCAACACCGTCCGCGGCGTCGGGAGAGACGTCGAACACGTTGGCGGCCATATTGAGCGCGCTGCAAATTGATCAGCCATTCGGCTAATACACGGGACTAACCGTGACCTTCATGTTCTGCATGGTGAAGTCGCCGAACATGGTGGCCAGAGCCACATCGGCGGCATCGCGACCATAGGCAACGACGATGCGATTGCCCCTGGTTGTTTCATGCATGGCATCGAAGGTAAACCAGCGGCCGCCGATGAAAGCTTCGAACCAGGCATGCAAGTCCATCGGTTGGAGTTCGTGCAAGAAGCCCACCACCATGCGTGCAGGAACGTCGATCGCCCGACACAGTGCGATGCCCAAATGAGCGAGATCACGACACACACCGCGTTTCTTGCTGGCAGTTTCCAACGCTGACGTGGTGCTGTCACTGGCACCAGGTTCATAAGCAACCTGCTGGTGGATCCAAGTTCGGATCTTCTCGACCTGCACATAGGTGGGGGGTGCATCACCCACGATGGAAGCGGCCAGCCCGGCCACCTGATCTGACTGGCAATAGCGGCTTGGCAGAAGGTAGTGCAAGAGATCCGTTGGCAGGTTTTGCACGGGCATCAGCATGGCCATTAAATCCGCATCCACAATGTCTGGCACCAGGACGCGGTATTGCACCGAGAGGTGAAAATCCCCCGCAGGCATGACAGTTCTCTGGCAGAGATTGCCATAGACGTCGGTAAACTCGACTACCGACACTTGAGGATGAATATGAAATTCTTCCCGCATGATCCATTGCGCCCAGCCACTGCGTGGACGCAGCATGAAAATGACAGGCACTTCTCCAGTGGTCTGGTAATTGAGCTGGCAGGTGGCGTCGAGAATCATCAGGGGACCGGGATTGGAAAAGCACCTCCGGGTCGATCCCTCCCTCGTTGGTGGCTGTGGATGGGCAAATGAAATCGGTGCCTAAACCGGAATTATATTTCCAATTCCAGATCATTTCTGGTAGGGTTAGACCCCATGGTGAATGTTCGACTCATACGCCACGTTTGACCTATGAATTCAATCGCAAATCGAAAGGAGCAACCCCTATGTTAATGACTAT
>JAIOQF010000269.1 GCA_021413535.1 Verrucomicrobiota bacterium | reverse complement strand
CGCAGCAGCTTCGAAGATCGCGCGCGCCTGCATCTCGGTGATTTCCGGATACGCAATTCCGAGACGACAGCCACGATGTCCCAGCATCGGATTCATTTCATGAAGCTGCTCCACACGATGGGAAATGTGCTCCGCGCTGATGCCGAGTTTCGTCGCGAGTTCTTTCTGTTGCTCCGCTGTGTGCGGCAAGAATTCGTGAAGCGGAGGATCGAGCAGACGAATCGTCGCCGGCAGTCCCTTGAGTGCTTGGAAGATTCCGATAAAATCTTCGCGTTGATACGGAAGAAGTTTCGCGAGAGCTTTTTTCCGATCATCGAGATTGTCCGCGAGAATCATTTCACGCATGGCATCAATGCGATTGCCCTCGAAGAACATGTGCTCAGTGCGCGTGAGTCCGATACCCTGGGCACCGAATGCGATGGCATTTTCCGTCTGTTCAGGTGTGTCAGCGTTGGTGCGCACTTGAAGGCGCGTGACCTTGGCGCACCAGTCCATGAGCGTTTTGAAGCTCTTGAATTTCTCGGTGGCCTGCGCGGCTTTGTCGCCGTGAAGCAAACCGGTAACGATTTCGCTGGGCGCAGTCTTGAGCGAGCCGCCGTAAACGATACCGCTGGTGCCGTCGATTGAAAGGAAGTCACCTTCCTTGAATGTCTCGCCAGCAACTTTGAGCGTCTTCTTATCGTAATCAATTTCGAGGGCGCTGGCACCGCAGATGCAGACCTTACCCATCTGCCGCGCTACCAGCGCAGCGTGCGACGAGACACCGCCCTTGGCAGTAAGAATTCCTTCAGCGGCGATCATGCCACGAAGATCTTCCGGTGATGTTTCGTTGCGAACGAGCAGAACTTTCTCTCCTCTTTCGGCAGCAGCAGCGGCGCGATCAGCATTGAGATAAATTTTTCCAGATGCTGCGCCCGGTCCAGCGGGCAGACCCTTCGCGAGTTCCTTCGCCTTCTTCACGTCCGCGGCATCGAAGATCGGTGCCAGAAGCTGATCAAGCTGATCGGCCGGATTGCGCTGAATCGCCTTCTTCCAGTCGATGAGTTTTTCCTTAACCATGTCCATGGAGAACTTGAGTGCGGCGGCGGCGGTTCGCTTGCCGTTGCGAGTCTGAAGCATGAAGAGTTTTCCTTCCTGAATGGTAAACTCGATATCCTGCACATCCTTGAAATGCTTTTCGAGGGTGGCGCGAACTTTCATGAGTTCCGCGAAGGGCTTGGGCATCTCGGCCTTGAGCCGCGAGACCGGTTCCGGGGTGCGCACGCCGGCGACCACATCTTCGCCTTGGGCGTTGATGAGAAACTCGCCGTAGAATTCGTTGGCACCATTGGCCGGGTTTCTGGTGAAGGCCACGCCGCTGCCTGAATTCGCACCCGTGTTTCCGTAGACCATCGCCTGCACATTGACGGCGGTGCCCCATTCGGTCGGGATATTATATTTCCGGCGATAGACGATCGCGCGATCATTCATCCACGATCCGAAAACCGCGCCCGCAGCTCCGCGAAGCTGATCCCAGACATCATTGGGGAAAGCTTTGCCGGTGCGCTCTTTCACGAGCGCCTTGAAGCGCTTCACGAGCTCCTTGTAATCGTCGACCGTGAGCATGCTGTCGTCGACATCATCTTCATGATGGTCGTGTTTCACCTTGTGAATCACGGCCTCGAAGGGATCTTCATCTTCACCGGCGCGCTTCTGGACACCCATGACGACGTCGCCATACATCTGAATGAAACGACGGTAGCAATCCCAGGCGAAACGCGGGTTGTTCGTGGCCTTCTCCAGCGCGATGACCGTGTTGTCGTTCAATCCAAGATTCAGGATGGTGTCCATCATGCCGGGCATGGAGTCGCGGGCACCGGAGCGCACGGCTACGAGCAGCGGCATGCCCTGGGCATCGCCGAACTTGCAGCCCATGATCTTTTCCATATTGGCGACACCGGCTTCCATCTGCGACTGCAGCGATGAGGGGTAGGTGCGCTTGTTTGCATAATAATAGGTGCAGACTTCCGTGGTGGCGGTGAATCCGGGAGGGACCGGGAGACCGATGCGTGTCATCTCCGCGAGATTTGCACCTTTGCCTCCGAGGAGGGCTTTCATGCTGCCGTTGCCGTCCGCTTTGCCTGCGCCCCAGGTGTAAACGTATTTCTGTCCTGCGCTGTTTTTTGATGCTGTCTTGGCCATAATTGAATCAGCCGTTTATTCCGGCGTGTGTCGTGTGAGGTTGATGGTTGAACGATGTCGTCCGGGAGTGATGCCGCGAATCGAACGCAAGAGTATTTGCGCGCGCCAAACTGTCAATCTTCTTTGCATGATGTTGCCGCAAACATTTTTTCAATCACAAGACTGCGCCGCAATGACCAGAGATGCTTGTCAAGATGCTCGACTGCTGCTCGCCTTGACTCGTTTGTTCACGCTTCTTGCGTATTGACGTGCTGACCGCTTTCTTGTTATAATGACCTTATGATCTGATTGATTGTCTAAAGATTCAGAC
The DNA here is from genome assembly GCA_021413535.1 of Verrucomicrobiota bacterium. GTDB lineage: Bacteria > Verrucomicrobiota > Verrucomicrobiia > Verrucomicrobiales > Verrucomicrobiaceae > VFKE01. The sequence goes on along the minus strand of JAIOQF010000269.1, from coordinate 7,469 downwards.
TGCATTTCACATGCCTCTTATATAGCCCCCTATTATACATTCCATGAAAACTAATCCCCTTAACCGCCAAAGTGGCTTCACGTTAATCGAACTGCTGATCGTCATTACCATCATCGCCATCCTCGCAGGCATGGCGGTTCCGGCTGTTAATGCGGTGATGAAAAAGGCGAAAGAAACCCAGGCCCGCGCGGCTGTGCATGGAATCGCGGTCGCCGTGAAGAAATATCAGGAGGAGTATAGCCGGCTGCCAGATCCAAACGCCACCAACACCACGACCGACACGACCATCGACACCGACACGACTAATGAAATGATCGCCGTTCTGCTGGGCAAGAACACAACGTATAATCCGCGGGAGATTCCATTCTACGATCCGCCCATAGCAAGGAGCGCCGCCAACGGACTCATCACAACGGGCGGGAAATATTCCGTGGTGGATCCTTGGAGCACGGCCGCAAATCCCCAGTATTATCATATCACGCTCGATTACAGCGGTGACCACACTATTAAAAATCCTGTTAAAACCGCCACCCCAGCATCGGGAGCGGCTTTCAATGCAGCTTATGTCGCCGCTGAGCTGGCTGATCTCGCGGCAGAAGTGGTTGTTTACAGCGACAACGATCCCAAAGCATCATCGCGCAAGCCCATCACATCTTGGTGAGAATTACACGATCCGACTGAAGTTATTGTTGGCTCACGCAGGAATGATTTTTAGTTGCGAGATCCGATCGATCCGTGCAAGATTCGAGTCTTGTGACACACAGGAAATCGGGCTGTGGCTCAGCTTGGTAGAGCGCTTCGTTCGGGACGAAGAGGCCGTGGGTTCGAATCCCGCCAGCCCGACCATTTTCCGCAGGTCATCATTAATCTCCATGTTTCAAATCACCCGCTGAACGAACGATCCGGGAATTATGATCTATGTATTCCCGGAGCAGTATTAGATTACATAGCAGCGGCAATCGATGATGCGCTCGCGTCATTCATGAGAGACGAGAGTCTCACAGGGCTTTACGCAAATCATCGCGAGAAGTTGCGCGACTGGCCGCCACTGTGCTAGGTTCCCCGTTCGCGCCAAGCCCGGCGTCTGATTCCCCACACCCATGCCTGCCCCTGCTGAAGTCGAGCTTTTTCTGTCCGTGCATCCTGCCCATGCTGTATCCAGCGCACGGCTCCTTGTAGAAAACCGCGCCGTCCGTCTGCTGAATCATACCAGCGAACGGATCGAAGCTGAAGTAGCGCTCGAAGATGACGCCGCCCACGTGGTGTTGCACAAAACAGGCGCCATCTGGCGTGGTGAGGCCGACCTCGAGAATCAGGATCAAGCTCCCGTCGCCCTGTGCGCCGCGATCCTGGAAGCGGAAGCGGCGACGGCCAGCGAACCCGAAGCTGCAGCTCCTGCGAAAACTTTGCGTGCCATTCTTCAGGAGAAACTCAACCGGGTCCCGACACCAACTGATGAACAATATCTGCTGAAGATCGAATCTCGCTTCGATCGCTTTCAAAAAAGCGGCGCGCTGCACGATCACGACATGGTGCGCATTCATCCGCGCTGGCCCGTCGAAAGTTACGACCCCCTCCACCTGTGGCCGGAACCGCCACGCGATATCCTCTCGTTTTGGAACTACGTCGCCGCTGCACTGACCGAGCGGAAACTCAACTACCCCACAGCGCTGGATTGCATCACGGATCTGGAAACGACTCGCGCCAGACTCAACGACTGGCGTCAGGCGGAAGACCTGCCGCGATGGACGCAGTTAATCCGCACCTTCATTCGTCGCGCGACTCCGGAACAAACCCAGACCGAGGCCCGGCTCATCATCACCAGCAGTGAAGCGCGCTTTCAGACACGGAGCGACGCCACTCAAGCATGGCGTGTTCCCTCCGAACTGGAGTTTCGTGAATTTATCACCGCACAATCGCAGGGCACCCTGCACGCGCCGCTGCACTCACGACTCTTGATTGAATCCTGTCTCCGCAGTCTGCGTGACGATGCCCAACCGGTGATGCGCATCGATGAATCGAATGTGGCACTCTGGTTGGCGACATTGTTCGGCCAAAGTGAACTCAACGATCTGCTGCTCACACTCGATGAGACGCCGTTCGATCGTCCCTCTGCATCGCTGCAATGGCGGACCATTGAAAAGCCTGGCTCGAGTGATACCAGCAATGTGATTTTGAAATTATGCGATGCGGCGGGTCACGATGCGCCCCGGCCGCTGCGGCATCTTCCCGGAGTGCAGTCGTTCTACCTGAGCCCCGACTCCCTATATATAGGGCCAACTGCGTTCTTCACCTCCACCACTGTCCCGGCCACTGTGGAAATCCCTTGGGACGCAGCGGCGACTGAAGAAGGTGTCGCGTTTCTGGAAAAGCTCGGCGTTCCACTGCCAGTGGCGATTGCCTCCCGCGTCAAACGTGAAACTCTCCGCGTGGAATTCACCGCTCGCTGCGTCGCGCGCGCAGATGTCGCCGCTGCGGAGCACATCGCCGTCACGGCACGGGCCATGAGTGCTGATGGGCAAGTCGTCCATGCCTTGCGCGGTGGCCGCTGGGAACTGCAACAACAGCCAGCGCCCAATCCAGAAATCATCACCTGCTACGACCGCACTGCACTGGATAGCGCACCGTCATTGCTAGAAGGACTGAATACCGCCTACGATCTCGAACTCGATGCCTTTCGCACCCGGATCACCAAGCAGTTTCCCGAGCGCTTTCTCGAGTGGGCCAAATCATTGCCCCCGGAAGTTACGCTCGATGCCGATGTTCGCCTGCAAAGCATTCTGGCAGATCCGCTGAAAGCCACGATCCGATTTGAGATTGAAGAGACCGGCATTGACTGGTTTGATTTGCGCCTGGTCTTTGATATCGACGGCGTCACGCTCAAACCCGCAGAAATTCGCCGGCTCATCGCAGCGCGCGGCGGTTTTGTCAGACTCGCAGACGGCACCTGGCGCAGCGTGGTGCTCGAACTTAACGAGGAGCAACGCCAGGCCATCGAAGGACTCGGGCTCGATCTGCAGGATCTCTCCGACGAAGCTCATCCGCTGCACCTCCGGCAGTTAGCGCAGCAGGAGCGACGTGGCCTCGTGCCGCCAGAAGTGCTGGAAAAACTCCGCAGTCGACTGGCAAAACTGGATGTGGAAACGAAACCCGAGGTGCCGGTTGAACTCGGAGTCACGCTTCGTCCGTATCAGATCGAGGGCTATCATTTCCTGGTTTATCTCACCGTGAACCGGCTCGGCGGCATCCTCGCGGACGACATGGGTCTGGGCAAAACTCTGCAAAGCATCGCCTGGATTCTCTGGCTCCGCGCGCAGGCCATCGCGGAAAATATTACTCCAGCGCCGTGTCTCGTCGTTTGTCCAAAGTCAGTGCTCGATGTCTGGGCCGTGGAATTTGCCAAGGCGGCTCCGAATTTGAAGGTGCAAGTATTGCGGGAAAAAGACTCGCTCGATCTCGAGTCACCCGGCGCGAATCAAGACGTGCTGGTGCTCAACTACGCCCAGTTGCGCGGATGCATCGACTCCTTGCAGAAGGTCAACTGGATCGCCGCCATCCTCGACGAAGGCCAGCAGATTAAAAATCCCAACTCCAAGGTTGCGAAAGCCGCAAAATTAATCCACGCGCAGAATCGTCTGGTGCTGACCGGAACTCCGCTGGAGAACCGTCTGCTCGATCTCTGGAGCCTGATGAGTTTCTCCACGCCCGGCGCGCTGGGAGATCGCGCGTATTTCCAGAAACATTTTGACCGCCGCAAGGATGACCGCGCCGCGCAGCGACTGACCTCACGGATGCGACCGTTCATCATGCGCCGCACCAAGGGACAGGTGGCGCGCGAACTCCCTGCGCGCTCAGAAGAAGACATGCTCTGCGAAATGAGTGAGCTTCAGGAGAAGCTCTACCGCGAGCATCTTTCGCAAGCGCAGCACATGCTGCTCACTACCACCGGTTCCGAAGCGCTGTCCAAACGCCGCTTTGCCATCCTCCAAGCCATCACGCGGCTGCGACAAATTTGCTGCCATCCCGCCTTGGTCATGCCCGATGCCCGCAACGAAGAAAGCGCCAAGCTCAATTCATTACTCGATCTCTTGGAGCAGCTTCACGACGAAGGACACAAAGTGCTCGTCTTCTCCCAGTTCGTCACCATGCTCAATTTGATCCGTGATCAGCTCACCGCGCTCGGACGACCCTTCCATTATCTGACGGGTGCCTCCAAAGATCGCGCGTCGATTGTTGACGCATTTCAGAATGACCCCAACCCCGCCGTGTTTCTCCTTTCACTCAAGGCGGGCGGCAGCGGTCTGAACCTCACCGCTGCATCTTACGTCATCCTGTTCGATCCGTGGTGGAATCCCGCTGTGGAAAATCAAGCCATCGACCGAGCCCACCGCATCGGCCAGACCCAACCAGTCATGGCCTACCGTCTAATCACACGGAACAGCATCGAAGAAAAAATCCGGCTCCTGCAAATGCAAAAGAGCCTGATGAGCAACGACGTCCTCGGCGAAGAACAATTCACCTCCGCGCTCGACCGGCGCGATCTGGAATACCTTTTCGATCTGGGTGATACCTCAGGCGCCGTCGAAAATAATTAAGCGCCCTGCTCATTAAGAAACTCCAGCGCCTTCTGAAAGCTGGCGCGCTCCAGAAAGTGATTCAATTTCGCAGGCATCTGCGAGTGATGCTGCCGGTGAAACTCGGTGATCTCCTCTGAAACAATGCGCAACTGATCAAGCTGGGCGGCCGGGTCACTCTCCCGCAGAGTCTGATCGGCGATGAGCCGGAGTCGACGGCGCAACAACTCACCAAGACGCGGCCAGGCGTCGCTTGCGGCATTCGATGGTATGGATGGATCGGGCATGGCAGCGATGCTCTGCTGTTAACTTAAAATTGAGTCCGGCGATAGCGATCAATTTGAAAAATTCCAGAACAATTTTTCTTCTTTTGACCCATCAGAAAAATTCATTGTTAAAAAATTTGCATGTTTACACCTCAGCTCTGCGAATGTTTTTAAAATTGTGTGAAGATTTCCTTGTTTGACTTCAAATAATCGCGATACCCAACAACGCACAATCATGAACTCCCAACATCCACTCCCGCAACACCGAAACAAAACTCCACAACCCGCCCGAGAAACGAAACACATGATTTGAAGCGCCCGAAATGCTGACCACAATGACTGCGCCCGCAGAAGCAAAGATCGAGTCCCTGCCGCTTTGGGACCCACCATCGGAGAAAGACAACCGGTGGCGCGCCGTGTGCGAGAACATGCGCGAACGCATCGGAGCACCAATGTTCGAGAAATGGTTTTCCAAGGCCGCCCTGGTCGACATGAGTGATACGCGTGTCGTCATCTCAGTGCCGAACTTGATCCATCAATATTGGATCGAAGACAATTATAAGAAGCAACTGCACGCCGCAGTGGAGCTGGTAACCGGCGGCGTCCGCACTGTGGACATCATGACGCGGGCGGAAGATCTGGCCCATCCAGAACTGGCCATCATGCCCGCCGAAGCACCAGCAGCGCAAGCAAAAGCTCCAGCCACCGCCAAGGCCGCGCGCACACTCTTGGATTCCGGATTAAACGGACGCTTCACCTTCGACAGCTTCGTCGTTGGCTCCAACTGCTCCTATTCCTGCGCCGCCGCGCGCGCCGTGGCCGACAAGCCCGGCAAAACCTACAATCCGCTTTTCCTCCACGGTCAGGCCGGTCTCGGCAAAACCCATCTGCTTCAAGCCATCGGCCAGGAAGTGCTCCGGCAGAAACCGCGCAAGTCCGTGCGCTATGTCACCAGCGAGTCTTTCACCAACGAATACATCGACGCACTGCGCAACGGACGCATCTCCGCCTTCCGTCAGCGCTATCGCGATGTGGATGTGCTGCTCGTGGATGACGTGCATTTCCTCGGCGGCAAGCAGAGCACCCAGGAAGAATTTTTTCACACCTTCAACGACCTGCACAATCATCACAAGCAGATCGTCCTCGCCAGCGACCGTCCGCCGAGCGAGATTGCCAATCTTGAACAACGCTTGGTTTCGCGCTTCGAATGGGGGCTCGCCACCCGCATCCAGTCGCCCGATCTGGAAACACGAACCGCCATCTTGCGCCAAAAAATGAGCGACTGGACGGTGCCGGTCGAGGACTGGGTCTTGGAGTTCATCGCGCAAAATATCCACACCAACGTCCGTCGACTGGAAGGTGCCCTGATGCGCGTGGCCGCGCACAAGTCCCTCGGCGGAGCGCCGCTCACTCCAGATTTTCTCGATACGATGCTGCGCGACATTCTGGAAGAAGCAGAATCACGCAACATCTCCATCGATTACATTCAGAAGGTCGTTGCCGAGCACTTTGATGTCCGGCTCGCGGACATGACCAGCCGCCGGCGGCCAAAATCCATCGCCGAGCCGCGCCAGCTCGCCATGTATCTCACACGGGAGCTGACAAAAAATTCGCTGATGGACATCGGCGATGCCTTTGGCGGACGCGACCACGGCACCGTGATCCACGCCTGCAAGGCCGTGGCCTCGCGCATTGCCACCGGGGAGGAATTTCGTCGCACAGTGTCCGCGCTGACCGAGAAGATCAGCCGCTTATAAGACCGCTGCTGGGCTGGTTGAGAACCGGCTCATTTTTCTATTCGACACCATCGTGATTCCCCGCCAATATCCTTGCTTAATCTCACCCCCTCGCTAATTAAGGGCGCAAATTTGGCTATGAAATTCAACATCAACAAGGAAGCATTCCTCGCAGGGCTGCAACAGGTGCAACACGTCGTCACCACCCGCACCACTCTGCCCATTTTATCAAACGTCCTCATCCGCGCCTCCAAATCTGGACTGCTGCTGGCGACCACCGACCTCGACGTCAGTGTCAGCGGCATGGTCGAGGCCGACGTGAAAGAACCCGGCGGCACCACTTTGCCCGCCCGCCGGCTCTTCTCCATCATTCGCGAACTGCCCGATGATGAAATTGAAATTTCCGTCGACGACAAAAACGTTGCCTCCATCCGCTGCGGCCCGAGCCACTTCAAGATCATGGGCATCAGCGACGAAGAATTTCCTCAGCTCCCCACGTTCACGGACGCCAAGGAATTCAAGATCGAGCAACGCGTGCTCAAGGAATGTCTCCGCAAGACCTCCTACGCCATCTCCACTGACGAGATGCGTTTTGTGCTCAACGGCATTCTCTGCTCCTTCAAGAACAACACACTCACCATGGTGGCCACCGACGGCCGCCGATTGGCGATGGCCGAGCAGGAACTCGAATTCCCTCAGAGCAATGAAGTGGACATCATCATCCCCACCAAAGCGGTGAATGAAATTCAACGGCTCCTCGGTGACGAAGGTGAAGTCATTCTCAAAATCAGCCCCGGCCAAATCGGGCTCGACCTTGGAAACTACATCCTCACCAGCAAGCTCGTCGAAGGCACCTATCCCAACTACCGGCAAGTCATCCCCTCCGACACCAA
>JAIOQF010000296.1 GCA_021413535.1 Verrucomicrobiota bacterium | reverse complement strand
TCGTTTACACGCTCAACGCGTGTTTGAACAAGTATTAGGCCGCACTTATGACGGTGAAGTTTTTCTCTGCGGCGGCGCCTTCAAGCCCCTGCTGAAGCGCAAGCTGCCGATCAACGATCTGGATTTTTGGGTGCGAGACCGGAAGGAGCGGGAGAAACTCACCCAGTTCCTGCTCTCACGCGGCGCGGTGCTGGCTCGCGACTTCCATCCGTATAGCCTCAAACTACGCTTGGATGGTCGCCTTATCGAGATCACCTATCACAACGTGAAGGACGGCCAATTATCGGACATCCTGAACACTTTCGACCTCGCGATTTGCGGGATCGGCGCCCGCTATGAAAAAGGCCGTATCGCTGAAGTTCATGTGGCCGACGAGTGCTGGACTTCCGTTCGCAGCCGCACCGTGCAGGTCTTGCCATCCTATTTCTGTGCCGTGCAGGAATTGCGCAGTCCCAGCATTATCCGCACGTTGCATCGGATCGGCCAGCAGGCATCCGAGCTGGATTACGACGTGGATGTCGCGCATGAACACCTGCTTTGGGATACTTTCTGGAATCAGTTTTCCGAAAGCGAGCGCCGCACCGCGATGGAACTTTATTTTGAAACCATGGTCTCTCACAAGGGAAACACTGATGAGCGGCTCCTGCGCCGCGCCCTGGTGGGATACGCGCCCAACGGGCTTAGCAGCGCCGACGAGCATCCCCTGCCCCTGATGGCTCCTCATGCGGCCTGAAGTTGGCGCGCTGCGCCAACTTCATCGAGATGAATCACATCATCTCGATCAAACTGAACAAACCTGCGCCACCAGACGCTTGTTGCAACCAGCTCGTGACGCGCGTATGAAGACGGTTCGCTTTGACCACCGCCACTTACATCACACTTGTGCGCATTCTGTTGATCCCGGTCTTCGTGGGATTTGCGGTCTACTATGCCCACAGTGTCAGAATCCACCAGCCCGATGAAAATCTGCGCATCGCCGCCATCGTGACTTTCGCCGTCGCCGCATTGAGCGATCTCATCGACGGCTGGATTGCGCGCCGCTTCAACCAGTGCAGCCGGCTTGGCGCAATCCTGGATCCGCTCGCGGACAAGCTGCTCTTGCTGGCCGCAGTGATCACCCTTTCTGTCAGCGACTGGCCTGCGCACCTGCCGCTTTGGTTTGTCATCGTGGTGCTCACGCGAGAAATCCTGTCCATTGCCGGAGCGTTTCTAGTGGATCACGTAGCGGGCAAAGTCAGCATCAAGCCCCACTGGACAGGCAAAGCCGCCACGGCCCTGCTCATCACCACCGCTGGATGCTCCATGATCGGCTGGGACCAGGTCGTTGTTTGGATGGCGGTGGCCGCTTGCGTCTTCACCTTCACCTCCGGCGGCATCTACATCGCCGGAGCAGTTCAACAAATTAACGCCGGGGAAAATAAACAGATACCTTCATGAAAAGATTCAACCACCGCCGCAAGAGACGCGAACATCCCGGACGCAATGGTGACGATGCACCCGTGCGGCCACGCACCACCCAACCGCCGCAGGGCATGGTTGCCATCGTGGGCCGTCCAAACGTTGGTAAATCCGCCCTCTTCAATCGTCTCGCGGGACGCAACATCGCCATCGTGCATGACCGCCCCGGCGTCACGCGCGACCGCCTCACTGCCGTGTGCCGCCGCGGTGACACGCCCTTCGAAATCATGGACACCGGCGGCATCGGTGAAACCATCGCCGACGAATTCAACGCCCAAGTTCAGGCCGAAGCCAAGCTGGCCATCGAAGTCTCCGATGTGATTCTCTTCGTCGTGGACGGCACCACTGGCATCACTCCAGTGGATCAATCACTCGCCCAAATGTTGCGCAAGACCACGAAGCCAGTCGTGCTCATCGTCAATAAAATCGATACCCTCCGTCGAGGCAACTTCAACGCCGAGTTCACCCGCCTGGGTTTCCCGCACGTCGCCGAAGTCAGCGCCGCCCACGGACTCGGCATCAGCGAACTGGTCGACAGCCTTTCCAATCTGATCCGCAGAGTCAAACCATCTATCGTCACCGAAGCGACCGAAGATCAGCCCCAGCCGAAACTGCGTCCGCTCAAGCTCGCCATCGTCGGTCGCCCCAACGCCGGCAAGTCATCACTCATCAACGCCGTGCTGGGCGAGAACCGCACCATTGTCAGCGAAATTGCGGGAACCACGCGCGACGCCGTCGACATTCCCTGCGAAGTCAACGGGCGAAAATATCTGCTGATCGACACCGCGGGCCTGCGAAAAAAAGCCAAAATTTATGATGAAGTCGAAACCTTCAGCGCACTTCAGGCCACGCGCAGCATCAAGCGCGCAGACCTCTGCGTGCTCATGATCGACTGCGCCGACGGCGCGAAAATGCAGGATCGAAAAATTGCCCAGATCATCGTCAACGAACAGAAGCCCTGCATCATCGTGCTCAACAAGTTCGACCTCTACCACCCCGACGCCAAGAAAGCGGATCGGATCGAGGAGTTGATGGAAACCATGCGGCGCGAATTTTTCTTTATGTCGTATGCGCCCATGCTCGCCGTCTCCGCAAAGCACGGACAGCAAGTCTACAAAGTCTTCGCCGAAGTGGAAAAAATCCGTGACGGCGCGCAAAATCCGCCTGGCACCGGTGTGCTCAACCGGCTGCTCCATGACACCGTGGACAACTCCTCTGCCGCGCTCGGTCGCAGCGGAAAATCATTCCATCTGCTCTATGCCACCTTCGTAAAAGATGAGGAGCAAAATGAAATCCCCGTCCCGCACATCGTGCTCTTTGCCAATCGAGTCGATAAACTGCAAGACAGCTACCTGCGCCACCTCGAGTCCGTGCTTCGCGGAATCTGGCCAGCCGACGGCATCCCGATGCGCTTCAGCGTGCGCGGAAAAGAAAAGCAAGTGGACCGTGATAAGAGCCGAGGCAGTTCCCGTCCCGATTCACGAAGCACAGCCCGCGATGCCTCCTCATCAGGCGACGTTCGCAAGAAATTTGCAGGACGCGGGCGCTCCAAGAAAAGTCATTTCACTTCGTCATCGCCGGACGCGGCCGACGATTGATGGCATACTTTGCCAGCGGGCGGCTGCGGGTTCCGCGAACCACTTGGAGTGCGGGACTATTTAATTGATCTGAAGGCTTGCCAGTGGTGATCTCTTCGGTCAAATCGGCCACGCTGTGCAAAATGCGGGTGGGCTGATAAACATAATCGCGAACCGATTCAAGCGGCGTCGAGCCGCTCAGCACCAAGTAAGAGAGCAAACCGGCCTCGATGGCCCCGCGAATGTCCGTCTCCATGGTGTCGCCAATCATCACCACTTTTTCCGAATTGATCCGGCTGAGCTGGGCGAGCTTGCGTCGCGCGCGGTGATACATGTAACCATTGGGCTTGCCGAGAAAGTATGCGCGGCGGCCAGTGCTGGCCTCGAGAAAAGCGGCGGTGGCTCCCGCACCCGGACGGGTCTTGTCAGCCGAGACCGGGCACCAATTATCTGGATTCGTCACCAGGAGACGGGCGCCATTCTCCAGACATTCATGTGCCTTGATTAGCTTTTCCATGCTGGCAGTTCCTTCCCCGACCACCACGTAACGTGGATGAATGCCATCGCTCGGAATTTTACGTTCATGCAGGGCGGAGAGCAATCCACCTTCACCAATGACATACACGGTGCAATTGGGATCGGTCTCGCTGAGAAAGTCCGCCGTGTTCATCGCGGAAGTATAAAAGTGCCGCGCCCCCAGGCCATGCAGCCCCAGGTGCCCGAGCCGCACCGCAAGATCCTCCGGTGTGGGCGCAGAATTATTGGTCAGAAACAGAAAGGGAACCCCATTCTTCAACATCGCCCGCACCAATTCCACAGCTCCGTCGATAAGATGATTGTCGCGATAAATAACTCCGTCCATGTCTATCAAATAACCAGTTTTCATATGGAACAATCATCAAGCAAGATGAATGCCAGCACGGCACGATCTAATACTTCGTAAGAAGCATCTGAAATCAACGTTATCAGAACGAAAGCGAGAGCAGTAGCCGCAGCCTTCTGCGAAGACTTCATGAACGTCCGAGGTTACTTTTCCCGTCGGCAAAGAGCGCCGTCACAACTTACAAATCAAGCACCTGACCGCGCACTGAGGTCTTGGACAAGATGAGTCCGTCGCCGGTGTTTGCGACCCATTGCTTGAAATGGGGACTTTCAAAATGCGCCTGAAGTGCTGCCGCATCATCATAAAGTTCAGCCAGCGTGAAGATGTTTTCCTTATCGAGCTTGCGGCTCACCTCCCAGCGGCGGCAGCCTGGTTCCTGGCGCGATGCTTCGGCTTGGACGCGAATGCACTCGATGGCGTGTTCAATCCGGGCGGGATCAATTTCGAGAGTAACAAGAAGTGAGATCATAAGGAAGCCTGTTAAATGGTGCTACTATCGCTGAAGCAGCACTTCGCCCGCATGGACAACCACATCCACGCGTCCTCGCAGTGCCTGGTCGAGAAACGGTGTGTTCACGCTCTTTGATTTGATGAAATCACGAGTAAAGACGGTGTCCGTTTTTGGATTGAAGACGATAAATTCAGCGGTGCCGCCTTCGGTCACCGGCACCGCTCGTTGACCTAGCAGGCGCCGGGGCTCCGCCGAGTAACGTCGCACAATCAGATCCCAGCTTAGTTTTCCTTCTGAGATGAAGTAGTGATGCAGCGAAGGCAGCGCGGTCTCCAGTCCGGTAATGCCAAAGGGCGCGCTGGCGAAGTCATTGTTCTTTTCAAACGGCGTGTGCGGCGCGTGGTCGGTAGCGATAACATCAAAAACACCATCGATCAGTCCTTGCAGCAAGGCGGCATTGTCCTCCTTTGTCCGCAGGGGTGGATTCATTTTGTAGTTGGTGTCGTAATCACCCACGTCTTCGTGATTAAAAATAAGATGATGGGGCGCGACTTCACAGGTGACATTGACGCCTTCTTCTTTGAAGCGGCGGATAGTGTTCATGCCGCGCGCGGTGGTGACGTGCTGGATATGAAGATGCGCGCCGGTGTATTGCGCCAAGCGGATGTCGCGATCCAGACAGATCTCCTCGCTGATGGCGGGAATTCCCTCCAGTCCCAGACTATAGCTCACCGTGCCTTCGTGCATGGCGCCTTTGCCACTGAGTTCCATCGTTTCACAGTGACTGGCGACGATCAGTCCGAAGTCGCGCGCATACTCCATGGCGCGACGGAGCACAACCGGATTGGAAACCGGAAAGCCATCGTCGGTGATCATGACAGCGCCCGCCGCTTTCATTGCGCCAATAGCGGCCAGTTCTTTCCCTTCGCGGCCTTTGGTAATCGCGCCGCTGGTATAAATCGGAATGCGACATTTGGCGGCTGATTCCAGAACCGTCTTGACCACGCCGGCGCTGTCGATGGCGGGAAGCGTATTCGGCATCATACAGAAACCGGTTACGCCACCATTGATCGCGGCCTCGCTGCATGTCCTGATATTCTCCTTCTGTTCCTGTCCCGGTTCCCGCGCGTGAACATGCACATCAAACAACGCCGGTAGAATGATCTTGCCGGTGCAGTCGATCACTTGGCAATCCGGCGGCGCGGTGAAATTTGGCGCCACTCGAGTGATGCGGCCGCCTTCAACGAGCACATCACATCTCTGGAGCTTGGCGCTTTCTTCACTGGCGATGTCGCCACCTTTGAAAAGTTTTTGCTTGCTCATGATCCGACCTCCTCGACGCTGCCCGGCTTCAGCCAATAGAGCACACTCATGCGCACGGCGATGCCATTTTCCACCTGCTGGTTGATGAGGCAGCGCTCGTAGGTCATGACGCTGTCATTGAGTTCCACGCCGCGGTTCACGGGTCCTGGGTGCATGACGTAGATACCGGAGTCTTGCACGCGCTTGAGTCTTTCATCGGTAAGGCCGTAGATGCGGTGATACTCTCCAATACTGGGGAAGAATGGAACATTCTGCCGCTCCATCTGCACGCGCAGCAGGTAAATGACATCCGGTTTCCACGCATAAAGTTCTTCCCAGTTCGTGAACTTCGCGATCTCGGCCGGAGTGTCGCGCGGGATCAGGGAACCGGGTGCGAGCATCGCCGTGCTCATGCCCATGCGGCGGCAGAGAAGATTCGTGGAGCGCGCCACCCGTGAATGCTGGATGTCGCCGATAAATGCGATGCGTAATCCGCTCAAATCACCGCCGAATACCTCCTTGAGAGTGAAGACATCCAGGAGCGCCTGCGTCGGGTGGGCATGAAATCCATCGCCGGCATTGATGACGGATGCCGTGGTGTTGCGGGCGATCAAATTGGGAATGCCGCTCATGCCGTGGCGCACAACAACATAGTCAGTGCGCATCGCCTCCAGCGTGGAAATGGTGTCGAGCACCGATTCTCCCTTCACCACGGATGAGGTGTTCACGGAGAAGTTGATCACATCCGCGGACAGCCGGCTGGCCGCGACTTCGAAGGATGAGCGGGTGCGTGTGCTCGGTTCGTAAAACAAGGTCAGCACCGTGCGTCCGCGCAGGGTCGGCACTTTCTTCACGCTGCGTTTGAATAGATTCTTAAACGGAACCGCGTTCGTCAAAATGAAGTCGAGTTCTTCATCAGTGAGCGACTGGATATCGAGCAGGTCCTTGCGGGGAGTCATCGTCGCCCCCCTTCTCGCACATAGACCGCGTCCTCGCCATCCACTTCTTCAAAGCAGACGGAGATGCGCTGGTGTGAGGCCACGTTCAGCGTTTCACCGACGAAATCCGCATGAAGCGGCAGTTCGCGCCCGCCGCGATCAATCAGCGCCGCAATCTGCACCTGCTTCGGCCGGCCGTGGTCGAGCAGCTCATCCAGTCCCGCGCGCGACGTGCGTCCGGTGTAGATGACTTCGTCGAATAGGATCACATGTTTGCCGTCGAGATCGAAGGGGATGTCGGAGCCGACCAGCTTCGGCATCATCTCGAGATTTTTCAGATCGTCGCGATACAGCGTGATGTCCACCCGGCCGAGTAACAGTGATTGAAAGTGCGGCTTGAGTAAGGCGAACACCCTTTCGGCCAAAGGAACTCCGCGGCGGTAAATGCCAACCAGGGCCAGCTCATTCCCGGAACAAGATTCACGAATGTTTTCCGCAAGACGGCCGATGCAATGGGCAACGTCTTGTTTAGTGAGGATCGGAGCACTGTCCGGCATTAAAGTGGAAGTGTGCAGAGGAACGCGGCGGATGCAAGGAGCGATCTTGAGCGCACGAGGCGAACTCATGACTTGCGCAAGAACAGGATTCAGCGTGAAACCGTGATATGAGAAACTCAAGATGAAGACTGTGCGGCATGAGCTAGAACGGACGCCGAATACGTATTCAGTCACTGACACTTTCCAGAATGCTGGAAGAACATTGGCGGCTTTTATAAATCAGGAGTGGTCACGGTCAGTTTGGCGGTCGGACAAGCTGCCGGATCAGGTCGCTCTGCAAGTGCGGCGGCGATGACTTTCGCACTGCGCTCCACTTTTCCGCTAAAAACTTTCTTACCGTTGGCGATGACGGTCACGGGCTGGTCGAGGTCGAGTAAGGCGTCGTTCAGCAGGAGATCTATTTTCGCTTTGCCCAGTGGCGTGCGTTGACTTTCGGCAACGTTATCCATGCCGTGCGTGCGATTGCCGTCGGTGTTGTGGGCGTCGAGCAAGGCAACCTCAAGTGTAATGGTGTTGCGGGTGCGGCTGGCAGTGGCGTCAATGCGCAGGTCGCCTTTCTTCGGTGCGTCGGGAAACGCGAGCCAATAAAATCGCTCACGGCGGATTCCGTCCAGCGTCTGATTGATCCACACCACCTTGTCCGGCCACGGCTGGCGGGTGTATTTCGTCATCCAGGGAACGCCGCGCCGATAATCAATGCCGTGCGCGCGTCCCGGTTGAAGATTGAGCCAATGAACGTAGCCGCCGGGATCAAGTTCATGCAGGCGGTTCAGTTCGCCGTGAAATTTTTGCGCCATCGGACTGCGGTCGAATTGAAAATCCTTTTCACCGACGTCGGTGCGAAAGGCGAGGTTGCGAAGATTGGCGGGCGGATTGCCCAAGCCCACGCCGCCAGCCATCGCGTTCGCGGCGGCAAAACGATCCGGCATGAACGGCGCTAGAATGTCCGTGCCGTAACCACCTTCAGAAACACCCATGAGATAGACGCGGTTCGGATCCACATTCCAGCGGAGGATGGCATGATTGATGACGCGGTCGAAAGCAACCTGATTGTGTTTATGCCACCAACGCCCGAGGCGGTCATCGGCCATGCGCGGAATGAAATAAACGCCGTCGGCTTGGTAGAGGCTCACCGCAAATTTGATCTGGGTCTGAAACTCGCTGGTGTTCACCGGCCAGGTGTGCGGGCCGGGCTGTTCGCCATTGCCGCCGCCGCCGTGCATCGAAATAAACAAAGAGCGCGGGGATTCGGCGACATTGGTGCCGCGCAAAACCACCGCGTAGGGCATCGTGAGTTCGCCGCCGAGAGGCAGCTCGCCGCCGGTGATTTCCACTTTTTTACCCGAGGCGAGTTGCGCCTCCACCGCTTCTGGCAGATTGCCGGGCAGGCCGGATTTTTTCTTCTCGGCCTGCAAGGCGGCGAATTCTTTCCGGACAAATTCATCCGCCGCTTCTTTCGAGAGAGCACTTTGGCCCGCAGCAGACAAAGCAGACGCCACACAAAGGAGAACTCCCAGCGGGACAATAAAGTTTTTTTGTTTCATGGGGTGGCTGAAGAACACAGCGGTCGCGGTTAAGCGGAAGGCATGACACAGATTGCCTGCTTGGCCGCCGCCTTTTTCTTGCCCGGGTCCTTCTTGCCGCCACCAGC
>JAIOQF010000295.1 GCA_021413535.1 Verrucomicrobiota bacterium | reverse complement strand
GGCTGGTCGATGGTGATTCCCTGGGTGGGCTTTCCCTTGTCGCGGTTGCTGAACATGGTCGAGCCGACGAGCAGGGCCACGCATGTCGCGTTTGAAACTTACTACGACATCAAGCAGATGCCAGAGTCGCGATTCGCGGGTATTGATCTTCCTTATGTGGAGGGACTGCGGCTCGACGAGGCGATGCACCCGCTCACACTGCTGGCCACCGGCTTATATGGCAAGACGTTGCCCAATCAAAACGGCGCGCCGATCCGGCTGGTGGTGCCGTGGAAATATGGATTCAAAAGCATCAAGTCAGTCGTGAAGATCACGCTGACGGATCGCGAGCCGCCGACCACTTGGAATCTCGCCATCGCGCGCGAGTATGGCTTCTACTCCAACGTGAATCCAATGGTTGACCATCCGCGCTGGTCGCAGGCGCGCGAACGGCGCATAGGCGAAGGCGGAACGCGCGAAACGCTCATGTTCAATGGATATGCGGATCAGGTGGCTCATTTGTATGCCGGCATGGATCTACGAAAGCACTTTTGACTGGCCATGAATTTCAGCTCCGATACCCGCTTTCACCGTCAGCTTGTTTTATTCAACGGCCTGCTGCCCGCGTTGCTGATTTTGCTGGACGGCCTGCGCGGAAAGCTGGGGGCGAATCCCGTCGAGTTCGTCACGCGTGCTACAGGCGTGCTGTCGCTGGTGTTTCTGGTCATCACTCTGATGGTCACGCCACTGCGCAAGCTTTTCGGCTGGAACTGGTTGCTCAAGCAGCGGCGTCTGCTCGGTTTGTTTTCTTTTTATTACGGCATCGCCCACCTGCTGACGTATCTCGGATTCGATCGCGATTGGAAACTGCAAAGTGTTCCGGCTGATATTTACAAACGTCCCTTCATTGCCATCGGGATGCTGACCTTCGTGCTGTTGATTCCGCTGGCGGTCACTTCCACCAACGCCATGATCAAAACGCTGGGCGGAAAACGCTGGGCGCAGTTGCACCGGCTGACTTACGTCGCCGCCATCGGCGGCGTATTGCACTATTACATGATCGTGAAGTCCGACATCTCGTATCCGGTGCTGTTCGGCGTCGTTGTTGCGTTGCTGCTGGGGTATCGCGTTTATGTCAGCCTGCGAAAGCCGACCAAGTCAGCGGCTTGATCAGGCAATTCAATATTTTCAGACTCAGAAAATTCTGTCAGACAGAAGTGAATTTCAACTTTATCTGATGGACAAAGCTGGACGCCCATCGGATTGAGATACTGCTGATGTGAGTAATTTCCGCGCCTATAGCTCAGCGGTTAGAGCAGGGGACTCATAATCCCTTGGTCCCAGGTTCAAATCCTGGTGGGCGCACTTTTTAGCGATTGATCGCGGTCGACCAATAAGCGCCCGACACTCACGGCGCCTCGCGATTCTGCATGCGCTCGAAAATTCTGTGTAAACATGCCGGTCTTCTGTCTGGTCGTGCATTTCCCGCTTGCGTGAATTGTCACACAATGTCACTTGACGCTGTTACCTTGAACCAGAAACCGCCCTATGTTCAGCCGCCTGTTTAAAAAAGATGAAGCCTTCTACGATCTGCTCGAAGCCAGCGCCGCCGAGGCCCGGAATTGCGCGATCTTGTTAAAAGATGTTCTGGCCCATCTCGGAGGCGACTCCAGCGCCCAGTTGGAAACCATTCGCCAAGGCCGGCGCAAGCATAAAAAACTTGCCCAGGAAATCACGGAACGTCTCTGCCGCACGTTCGTGACTCCGCTGGATCGCGAGGACATTGAATCGCTCAGCAACGCCTTGCACAAGATTCCCAAGACGATCGAGAAAATCGCCGAGCGTCTCGCGGTCTGTCCGGTGAAGTTCACTTCAGACATCGTGTCCAAGCAGGTCTTGCTGCTCGATCAGGGAACAAACGAAGTCAGCGGACTGGTCGGCGGCTTGCGGAAAAAAATCAGCTTGGAACAGACGCAGGACATGCAGGACCGGCTCCAGCACATCGAGGGCGATGGCGACAAGATGCTGATGGATCTGCTCCGGCAGCTCTACAACCGGCAGGCCGATCCCATCGAGGTGATCATCCTGAAGGATCTTTATGAAATGCTGGAGCGCGCCATCGACCGCTGTCGCGACGCAGGTAACATTGTCTTCCAGATGGTGCTGAAATATTCCTGATCGCACCATGCTCACGCTGTTCTTTTGCGTTCTCATCGCGGCGCTGGTCTTTGAGTTCATCAATGGCTTTCACGATACGGCCAACGCCATCGCGACCGTGGTCTCCACCAAGGTGCTGACCCCGCGTGCGGCCATCCTACTGGCTGCCACCACCAATCTCATCGGCGCATTGACGGGCGTTGCGGTGGCGAAGACCATCGGCAGCGGTTTCGTGGACATCGCCAGTGTGACCATGACCACGGTGATCGCAGGACTGATCAGCGGCATTATCTGGGGTCTTATTACCTGGTGGCTCGGACTTCCGTCGAGCTCCAGCCACGCGTTGATCGGCGGCTTGTGCGGCGCCGCGCTGGCCTCTTCGGCTAAAGGCTGGGGCGTGCTGATCTGGCACGACACGGTGATGAAAAAAGGTGTGGCCGAACACATCGGCCTCTGGCCCAAACTCATCAAGCCCATGGTGCTGTCGCCGCTGATCGGCTTCACTCTTGGCGCGATCATCATGGCTCTACTCACGCTGTTGCTCCGTAAAAAACGGCCGTCCTTCGTCAATAATATCTTCGGACGTTTGCAGATCGTGAGCGCTGCATTCATGGGCTACAGCCACGGTGGAAATGACGCTCAGAAAACCATGGGCATCATCACGCTGGCCATGTTCGTCGGAACCACTGCGATACTTCCGGGCACCGATGGCAAACATGCCTTCGATGCGCTGCCGGACTGGCTGGGCTTCCTACGCGTTAAGGAATTCAAGGACATCCCGCTCTGGGTGGTCGTCACCTGCGCCTTCACCATGTTCGCCGGCACCGCCGCCGGTGGATGGCGGATCATCAAAACCATGGGGCACAAGATGGTCAAGCTGCTCCCTGTGCATGGGTTCGCCGCTGAAACCACGGCCGCCGTCATCATCGAGACCGCCACTCAATTTGGCATCCCGCTCTCGACCACGCACGTGATCAGCACCAGCATCATGGGCGTCGGTGCCTCGCATCGTTTGAGCGCGGTGAAATGGGGGATCGTCAGCCGCATCGTCTGGGCCTGGATTTTCACGCTGCCCGTCACCGGCGTGCTGGGCTACTGGATCTTCAAGTTGTTTCACAGCTTCGGATTGAGCTGAAAAAATATTTCGCAGAGGTGTGAATAGGCTGCGCGGGCCAACGTCGAATCCCGCGTGAATCCAAATCACACCACTATGAAAAAACTCATCTCAGTTCTTACCGTGATCGGCGCTTTCGCGCTGATGTCAGTCAACTCCGTCAGCGCCCACGACTCCTATAACAATGGTCGCCTCGTCGGCCGCACACCCTGCGGGAAACCGATCTACGCCTATCACCAGGTCGTCGCCCGCGACCACTGCGGTCGCAACGTCTGGCAATGGGTCACTCGCTACCCCAGCTCCTGCCACTGCGGTGATCGTCATCGCGACTATGGCTATAACCGCGGTCACTGCGAGTCGGGCCGCAGCTATTACCGGCCCAGCGGCTGGAATTTCAATATCCGGTTCTGATCACAGGCGGCGAGCGCTGTAATCGTAAAAAGAAAAAGGGACTTCCTGCGAAGGAAGTCCCTTTTTTCATGATCGCTGATCCGCTGGATCAGTGGGTCGAGCCGCCTGAGGTCGGGCCGCCTTCAGAACTGGTGGTGGGCTTCATGGAGAAGCGGAAACGAATCTTTCCACGCTTCGCGGTGGCTTTGGCTTTCCGGCGGGTGCGCTGGATGGGAGTTTCAAATGCACGCAGACGACGCACTTCTTCCAGGATGCCCTCCGACTCCAGTTTGGTTTTGAGACGCTTGAGCGCGCGATCGACGGGCTCGCCTTTTTTGACTTGGACTTCGGGCATGGGTGGTTCTGGGTTGAGTGGGAAAGAGGGCCGGAAGTCTAGTGGGGCTCCGCCATCGGTCAATCGAAAACATTTGTTCTGAAAAACGAGTCGGACAGAATTTGCCGGAAATGAAGAATTGGGGAAGGGGGACGCGATTCAACAGATCACTCATTTAACTAGTTGGTGAATATAAACCGAATCCGTTAAATCTTGTTGGTTTTGTCCGCGGCTGATACGGATTAATTAGAAAAAAAACTTCCCAAATTTTTTGTTTTATATATAAAAATTGCGGTGTTTTACCAATTCTACTACGTGTCATGAAAAAAATCCCATCTCTCTTCGCGGCTATCCTCACCCTGATACTTCTCGGCATCCACGGATGGTCAGCCCAGACGGACATTGCGGGACCAGCTGGTAGCGGCCAGTTCGGCACCAGAGTCACCGTGCTGCCCAATGGCAACATCGTGGTCACCGATCCGTTCTTCGATAAATCCGGCCCCACCGTAGCAGACGTGGGCGCGGTGTATCTTTACAGTCCCACAGGCGTGCTCATCAGCACGATCACCGGCAGCACGGCCAACGACCAGGTGGGCAGCGGCGGCATTGTAGTTTTGAGCAACGGCAACTTCATTGTGCGCAGCCAGAACTGGGACAAGCCTTCGCCCGCGACGGTGAATGTAGGGGCGGTGACCTGGGGCGACGGCAGCACTGGTTTTCCTGGGGGTGCCGTCGTTGAGGTTTCCGCGACGAACTCCCTGGTCGGCAGCACCGCCAATGACAGTGTGGGCAGCGCTGGCGTGACGGTCCTGACCAACGGCAACTATGTCGTGCGCAGCCAGAACTGGGACAATGGCGCGGCCGTCAATGCGGGCGCGGTGACCTGGGGCAACGGCACCACGGGCATCGTGGGAGCCGTCTCCGTCAGCAACTCCCTGGTCGGCAGCACCGCCAGTGACAACGTGGGCATCACTGGCGTGACCGTCCTGACCAACGGGAACTACATCGTGCGTAGCCAGTTTTGGGACAACGGCGCGGCCACCAATGCGGGTGCGGCGACCTGGGGCAACGGCACCACGGGCATCGCGGGAGCCGTCTCCGCCGCCAACTCCCTGGTCGGCAGCACCGCCAATGACCAAGTGAGCGCTGGCGGCGTGACCGCCCTGACCAACGGGAACTACGTTGTGCACAGCGCGAGCTGGGACAACGGCGCGGCCGCTAATGCGGGTGCGGTGACCTGGGGCAACGGCACCACGGGCATCGTGGGAGCCGTCTCCGTCAGCAACTCCCTGGTCGGCAGCACCGGCAGTGACGACGTGGGCATCCCTGGCGTGACCGGCCTGACCAACGGCAACTATGTCGTGCGCAGCCAGAACTGGGACAATGGCGCGGCCGTCAATGCGGGCGCGGTGACCTGG
>JAIOQF010000266.1 GCA_021413535.1 Verrucomicrobiota bacterium | reverse complement strand
CCACTGCGTAGGTGAGCATTTTTTCTGGCAGCGGTCGTCGGCTCCAATCCGCTTTCTGCGAGGCTTTGGACATGGTGACACCAAAGTGTTGTTCCACCAGCGCAGCCAGTCCGAACTGGCGATGTCCCGCGAGCCGTGCGGCAATTTGCGTGTCGCGCACGGTGCGTGGCACCCAGCCGTAGGTGCGGCGGAACATGGTGAGATCGTAGTCCGCGCCATGCATCCAGATTTCCAGCCGGTCGAGCGTGTCGATCAGCGGTCGCATCTCCTTGATGGCAATGGGATCAATCAGCGCAAACTGACCGCCGACGCCAAGCTGAATGAGACAAAGTTTTTCCTGATAGTGATGGAGACTGTCAGCCTCGGTGTCGATGTAACAGGCATCGACTTCACCGGAGTCGATTTTTTTCGAAACGCCATCGACGAATTTCCGGAGATCGTCCTCCGTATCGATCCACGAGTGTCCTAGTTCTGCCACGGTGCGGGACGGTGCTTATTTGAGGCCCGCGAGAAGTATCTCGGCATTGCTGCCGGTGCGCTCGATGTTGCGGATAAGCAGTTCCAAGCCTTCGACAGCGGGAACGGCGGCGAGTTGTTTCCGGATGGCGGAGACGCGTCTGAACTCGTCGGGATGGTAGAGCATGTCATCGCGGCGGGTGCCGGACTTCTGCAGATGGATCGCCGGATAAACCCGGCGCTCGGAGATTTCGCGATCGAGATTGATCTCCATGTTGCCGGTGCCTTTGAATTCCTCGAAGATGATGTCGTCCATACGGCTCTCGGTTTCCACGAGCGCTGTGGCGACAATGGTGAGGCTGCCGCCCTCTTGAACTTTTCGCGCGGCGCCGAAGAATTTCTTGGGTTTCATCAGCGCCTGGGTTCCCAAGCCGCCGGACATGATGGGCCCCTTGCCGCCCTGCATGGCGTTGTGGCCACGAGCCATGCGAGTAATGGAGTCAAGCAGCACCACGACGTCCTTGCCCATTTCGACGAGACGTTTGGCGCGTTCCAGCACCAGATCGCCGACCTGCTGGTGGCGCTTCGGCGGTTGATCGAAGGTGGAGGCGTAGATCTCCGCGTTTACCGTATCTTCGAAGTCCGTGACTTCCTCGGGACGTTCATCAAGGAGCAGAACGATGAGCGTAACTTCCTTGTGATTGGTGGTGATGGAGCGGGCGATGTCTTTCAGGAGCATCGTTTTTCCCGAACGGGGCGAGGCGACGATGAGCGCGCGCTGGCCTTTGCCGAGAGGTGCAACTAAATCGATGACGCGGGAACTGACTGAGGCTTTCTTTGGTGTTTCGAGAATGATGCGTTCGTTCGGAAAGGTAGCGGTGAGTTTTTCAAAATCCGCAGTGGGCTGCCAGTTTTCAAAAGGCTGGCCTTCGATTTCGATGACGCGCTCCATGGCGGCGAATTTTTCCTTGTCGCGAGATGCCTTGATAAGGACTTTCAGTTTCTGCCCAGGACGGAGCATGAATTTCTTCATGGCAAAAGGCGGGACAAAAATATCCTCGGGCAGCGGAGTGAAACTGTAGAGAGGATAGCGGAGCAGACCGAAGCCCTCAGGCAGGACTTCGAGAAAACCATCCGCAGTGACACGCGTGCCGTGCTGGCTCATCCAGGAAACCAGTTCGTGAACGAGCTGGTGCTTGCCACGGCTGCCGTTGATGCGCCAGCCGAGTTCGCCAGCCAGGATTTGCAAAGCGCCGATGGGTCGGCTCTGGAGTTCATTGACGGAAGCCTCCTCGGGAAACGGGGCCTCGGCTTTGAGCATGGGAGCCTCCACGGCGGGGCGGTTGGGATTGGAATAGGGAGGAGGGGCGGCAGACGACAACGGTGGCCCGGGATCGAGCGTGACGTCTTGCGTGGTGTTTTCTTCAGTCATGGATCGGTAGATTGCAGCAGAAGCTGCGCTTGTGAGTGGAGCAATTCGAGGGAGCCTTCATTCCAGACGACGGTGGTGGCCAGTTCCAGTTTCCGCGCAAGCGGGAGCTGGGCGGCGAGGATGCTTTGCGCGGTGCTGGTATCAAGACCACGCGTTTCCATCATGCGCCGGAGCTGGGAGGCGTCGTCGGCGGCGACCAAAATGACACGGTCGGCCGGGAAGTTCCGGGAACCTTCGTAGAACAATGGGATTTCTGCAATGAAAAGTTGCACCCCATCCGAGGCGGCTAGGATCCGAGCTTTTTCCAGCCGAGTGTAGACCAACGGATGGAGCAGCGCCTCCAGGTCCTTCCGGGCAGTTTCGGACACAAAGACTTTTGATCGAAGGACAGCGCGATTTACTTCGCCGGAGGGTTCGAGAACATCGGCGCCGAACATCCCAGCGACCGTCTGGGCCGTTGGGAGATCAGAGAGCAGTTCATGAACCATCACGTCACTTGATGCGAGCCGGGCTGTGGGCTCGAGCGCCAGAACCATTTTGCAAAATGCGGATTTACCTGTGGCTGCGCCGCCAGTAACGATCCAGGTTTTCATGAGATCACTTGAAGCGGAAAGGGCGAACCGGCAACCCGGTTCGCCCTGAAGAATGGCATTCAGACCGCACGGTTTATTTGATCGGAGTCAAAACCCCAGGCACGCCAGGAATGGCGGAGACACCTTCCATAGGGGGCGGAGTAGTGACGGTCGTCGTGGTGGTTGTAGAACCACCGGTGTTACGAATTGGCTGTCCGGAAGGATCAATCAGCTTGGCAGTGACAAAGACCATCAAATTGCGCTTGAAGTGATCTTGCGCTTTCGTTTGGAAAAGCCGCCCAACCAGCGGGAGATCACCCAAGATCGGCACTTTGTCCTGCACGTCCTCACGGATGAGGCCGCCCATGGCAACAGTCTGGCCGTCCCACACGGTGACAGCAGTCTGCACTTTGCGCAGCGAGAAGATAGGCTGCTGAATTTTATTCTCGCTAAGCGTGACCGTGCGAGTAAGACCCAGCGCATCCGTCGACACGGTGTTGATAGGGCTACCATAATTAATGAAACCATCAAACTCAGTGACTTCTGGAGCCAGATTCAGATCGATCGTGTAGCCATCAGGTCCGATGACGGGTTCCACTTCCATTTTGACGCCGACCGGACGCATCGTGAAGGCGGATGGCGTGGTAGGAGCCACCACGACGGGCGGTGTCACCCCGGTAAGTGAAGTCTGACTGCTGCTTTGTGGAAGCTGCGGCGGGCTGAACTCCGTTGGGTAGATGAACTCGCGCACCACCTCGACGCTGGCGCGCTGGCCGGAACGAGTGGTCACACTGGGTGCGCTCATCAGATCAACACCCTTTTTTTGACTGAGGGCACGGATGACAACCTGAAACTGCGGATCTGTAAATACACCCGTGATGCTGAATATGCCCGGGGCTTTCTGCGTGGTCTGGAGGCCCGTCCCTTGAATCTGGCCATCGATGGAGTTGGGAGTGATGGCCGCAGAACCCGAACGGCTACCTGCGGTCAGAGGAAACTGGCCAACTGGAGTCGACGAACCTGGGAACAGGGTGGGATAATCACCGCTGGCAATAGGGCCGTTCGCGGAATTTCCCGACGTGCCGCCTGAGGCAAACACACCTGGGGCACCCACATTAAAGGCACCGATAAGCCAGTCGAAGCCCAGTTCATCCGTATTCTTCTGACTGACTTCCACAAACTTGGCGCTGATGCTGATCATCTGCGGGATTTTCTTGAGCAGACTGTCAACAAAAGCCTCGACGGCATCAAGATTCGGCTGGGTGTTTTTCACGATCAACTGGGAAGTCGCGGCGATGAAAGTTGCCGAGGAACCCTCGGGGAAGGATATGCCATTGGCTGCCAGGATGGCGGATGCAGTGCCTCTCGTAGGCAATGAACTTCCACCACCACCACCCAAGCCACCGCCAGCGGCCTTAGGAGCAAATGGATCAGGGGCAACAGCAGCAGGGGCAGCTGGAGCCGAACCACCATCGCCAGCACCGCCGGTCAG
>JAIOQF010000263.1 GCA_021413535.1 Verrucomicrobiota bacterium | reverse complement strand
GCTTTGTCTTGCTGTCCTCGGCACGAGCAAGAGTAGAGAAGATGCACAGGGTGAGTGCGCAACAAAAAGCGGTGGCGAAGTGATGTCTCATAGTGTTCAAAGTTGATTTCAGTGACAGTGACGTTCCTATCATGGCAGAATTTGTCGCCAAGTGCAGCGCCTTTTTTCAAGGATGTTCCAGCGACCGGGGCCAGAACCAGACCAGGGCCGCGCAGACGAAAAGGCAGGCATCCTTGGCCAGTCCGCCAAAGGGATCATGCAGCGCTTCGGGATTGGTGCTGATGACGAGCACCATTAACACCATGACGGACAGTGTGGCTACCAGCACGGCGAGGCGCTCTGCGATTCCAGAGAGGATCGCAAATCCAGCCGGAATCATGGCCAACCCCAGCCAGTAGAGTGTCTGTTCCGGCGTGCCGAACCACCACCCGCTCCGTCGCACCATTTCGATTTGCAGCGTCGATGGATAAAGCACCTTCGGCACCAGCCCCTCCCATAGCCAGACAAATCCCAGCGATAGGCGCGCCGCCGTCTTCACGCGGGCGAGCATCCGATATTCCACAGTCGATAACAGCATTCCTTCTTCATTTGTTTTCATGTTGTTCAGTCAGGTTCATTTTCGCAATGCCGCCACAAAGTAAACCGCCGTCCAGGCGGCGTAACCAAAGAACAGCATCCAGTGGATCAACGTGCGTAAAGGATTGCCTCGCCAGTGCGAGGGGCTGTAGTGCGTCCATTGCAGCACGCAGCGGATGCCCCAGAAGATGCCGATGGCGGCGCACAACCAGCGCGACAGTTGAGTCGGTGCTTGCGCCATCTCGGGTGCGAACTGCCAGGTCAGCACCGCCCAGATCACGAGTGTCAGTGCGATGAACCAGGAATGGATTTCGAACACGTCGCGCACCAAGGGCGACATGCGGTCGATGTCCGGTTTCCATTTCATGATTCGCGGCAGGCACAAACTGAGCGCCGCCAGTGCCAGTTGCGCGACCGCGACAATGCGGAGCCAGAGTTCAAGATGTCGCAGTGAGAATTGGATCAGTGTGTTCATAATATTTTTGGGCTGGAGGTTGGATTAAGGAAAAGATCTTGCAGAGCATCGCGCATGGTTGGGAAGCGGAACTCGAAACCATCCGCGAGGAGTTTGCCCGGTATCACCCGACGGCTTTTAAGGATGAGTTCTGTTTCCGTGCGCAGGAAAAATGCTCCGATTTCCAGCATCCACTTCGTGGCTGGAAGTCCGAATGGAGCGCGGACGAGTTCCCGGAACAGACGCATCATCTCGGCGTTCGACAGCGGATGGGGCGCAGCGAGATTCACTGGGCCACTAATGTTCTCGTTGTTGATCAACCACTCGACAGCGCGGCAGAAATCCGATTGATGGAGCCAGGAGACAAACTGTTTTCCGCTGCCCATCCGGCCGCCCAGCCCGAGCCGGGCTAGCCTACAGAGAACTGGGAAGACACTGTTGTCCCCGTGTCCCAACACTATAGTCGTGCGCAACGCGATCTTGCGCGTCAGCGGAGTCATCGAATCTTCAAGCTCGCGTTCCCACGCACGGATCACCTCCACCGAGAAGGCATCGTTTACTTCCGGCGTAGCCGAAAAATCCGTGCCTGTCTCATCCCATGCCGGCCCGAAGGTGTGGCGGTATAATGTCGCCGAACTGCTGTTCAACCAAACCGGCGGCGGCTGGGAACACTGCGCGATGGCCTTGCCCAGGATGCGGGTCGAGTTCACACGCGAGTCCATCATTTGTTTCCGGTTCGCTGCTGTGTAACGGCAGTTTACGGTGCGGCCAGTCAAGTTCACTACCGCGCCTGCGCCTTCCAGTTCCTGCATCCAGTCTCCTGGTGAACCAGCGTCCCACGCGACTTCGCACACAATGCCATGCCGTCTGGGCGACCGGGTGAGGATGACAGGCTCCCATCCGAGTGATAAATAATGCTTGGCCAAGGCTTGGCCAAGAAAGCCGGAACCGCCAGCTAGAATGATGCGAGGTATTTTCATAAAGTATTTTTGGTGGAAGGGTGAGGCGGCCAGAGGCAGATCAATCCTGCATTCACGATGAGGCACGCATCTTTTGCTAGGCCGCCAAAGGGATCCGCCAGCGCGGCTGGATTGGTGCTGATGACTAAAATCATCAAAAAAAGAACCGCCAGCACTGACACGAGCGCGACCATTTTTTCCCAAAGACCCGAGACGATCAAAATCCCGTAAAGAAATATCGCCAGCCCGAGCCACCACAGCGTGGTTTCCGGAGAGCCGATCCACAAGCCGCTGCGGCGCACCATGTCGAACTGGAGTTGCGAAGGCAGGAGCATCTTGGGCACCAGGCCCTCCCAGAGCCAGACGAAACCAATGGAGATTCGCGCAGCAGTTTTAATTTTGGCGAGGCGCGCGAGTGCGCCCGCCATGTCACTTGGAGATGCTGTATTGTTCATAGTGAATCGGGTTAGATAGTTCAGAATGTGAGGTGCAAAGCGGCAAGTCCGTAAACGACGGTGAAGAAGACAAAGACCACGGTCAGCAGGTGATCGCCCAGCTTGAGCCAGATATTTGTTAGATAGGGTCGAGAATCGAAGATGAAGATCTGCACAATCAGGCGCGCACCCCAAAACACGGCGATGAAACCCGCGAGTGATCGTGCAACCGGATCGCCTGTGACCATCGCGTGGGCATTCAGTAATGTCAGGGTGCCCATGCCGATGATGGTCAAGACGATGAAAATTCCGTAGACCCAGAACAGCGTGCGGAGGAAGGGCGGCAGAGGCTTGAGCGTGGTCTTCCAGTCGAGAACTTTCGGCACCAGCGCGCTCGCGGACAGTATGGCAAAGTGTCCTGCTCCCGAGAGCAGCAGTAGATTTTCGAGTGTCAGCAGTGATTTCATGGCAAGGCTCCGATGCTGTGGAAAAATGGCAGCATCACCCGCTCCACGAACGGGGGATGGAAAAGGATGAAGGCGGGCAGCGCGGTGAAAGCGTGGGTGAACAACCAGCACGACACGGGACTTGCTCGACGCGCCGCGTCTTTCGGGAACGCACGCTTCTCCAGCGAGATGCCAAGTGCTTGAGTCAGGAAATAGACTGTCGGCAGTCCGAATCCAGCACCGGCCGGAACACTGATGACCAGTTCGTGGGCCAGCCCTGAGATCGCGAACGACAACCAAAGTGCAGCAACATTTCCCCAGCTTCGCGCAGCCGGAATGAAAAGAAACGGGTGCGCCAGATCGCGGAAGGCACTGTTCCAACGTCGACCCCAGAACTCGGCGACTGAGAGCGATGTGATCGGTGCCTTCATGATTGGCACCGCGCGATAGCCGCGCGATTGCCAGAAAAGCGCAAGCAGATCGAACACGCCGAAATGCAGCAAGAGGATCAATCCGATCATGCCGCACCAGCCCGCTGCGAGTGGATGCGAGAAATACCTCGCCGCGCCCCAGAGCAGGAATGAGCCGAGCAGAATCTTGGTCAGCGCAAGCACAGGGGAGCGCGGGCATTCGCTTCGCGGCTTCGCAACTTGCCCGCTTCTTTCAAAATCCCTCAGGTTCATTCCCGGCCAGGTGCAAAACCACGCTAGCGTCTTCCACATCGACCATGGCGCGCCGGTGCTTTTTATTCTGAAAAGCACCGCCGCCTTCCCCAACATGAACAGGCTTCCTGCCAGCAACCACATCACCGCCCAGCGGGGCGTGAGGCCAGTGATGATGGGTGAGGCGTTCATATCGGAAATTTCGGAAAATAACGAAATATTAATTCAAATAGAGTCATCCGGTGGTCAGGCCTAAAAGCTTCAAGGCTTTTTCACCCATCTTGGCGGCCTTTACGAGGGAGGGGGTGCTCATCCGTTCCATCTGGGCGGCAAAGGTGAGAGCCAGTTCAAAAAATTCCTTCATCGCCTCCAGGCGCTCGCGCACGTGGGCTTCACTGGGTTTCGATTTGCCGCTTTCCGCGAGGCAGTCGTCGATCAGGCGCAACGTGGGATCAACCTCCCGCCGGCGGCGTTCCAGTGCAATGGTGCGGAACATCTCGAACACGTCCTTCATGCTCTCGAAGTGGTCGCGGCGGTCGCCCGAGAGATGAACCAGCTTCACGATGCCCCAGCCTTGCAAATCTTTCAGTGCCACGCTCACGTTGGAACGCGCCAGATCGAGTTCCTCGCAGATTTCTTCGGCGTTCAGTGGCTTTTCAGAGAGAAACAGCAGCGCATGAATCTGCGCCATCGTCCGGTTGATTCCCCAGCGAACCCCCATTTCACCCCAGTGGAGGATGAACTTGCGGGCGACGGGCGGGAGGGCGGTCATATCTTTTATTTCGGTTAAGACAGAAATAACAGAAAGAGAGCCCAAGTCCAGTCTTTTTGCGATTATTTTTAGGCAATCT
The DNA here is from genome assembly GCA_021413535.1 of Verrucomicrobiota bacterium. Classification (GTDB taxonomy): domain Bacteria; phylum Verrucomicrobiota; class Verrucomicrobiia; order Verrucomicrobiales; family Verrucomicrobiaceae; genus VFKE01. The sequence continues at coordinate 1,773 of JAIOQF010000263.1, read as the reverse complement.
TCCCCCGCAGCACATCACCCACCATCTTGGGGTTGGCTTTGCCGCCGCTGGATTTCATGACCTGGCCGGTCATCCAGTTAAGAACCTTGTCATTGCCGGCCTTGAACTCGGCTACTTTGTCGGGATTCGCGGCGATGACTTCATCGCAAAGTTTTTCAATGGCGCCTGAGTCGCTGACTTGCTCGAAGCCCTTCAGCTTGATGATCGCGGCGGGAGCTTCACCAGTTGCGAACATCTCCTCGAAAACCTCCTTCGCCTGGTTGTTGCTGATCTTGCCGGACTCAACAGTGGCGATGAGTTCGCCCAACATTTGGGGGCTCACTTTGGAATCTGCCAGCGCGGCACCGTAGGTGTTGAGATGCCCGAGCAGTTCGTTGATGACCCAGTTGGCGATTTTCTTCGCGGGCACATTTCCAGCGGCGGCAACCGCTTGCTCAAACCAGGTGGCCAGCGCCTTGTCAGAGGCCAGCACGTTGGCGTCGTAGGCGCTCACAGCGTAGTCACTGACAAATCGTGCGCACTTTTCGTGTGGCAGTTCCGGCTTTTGGGCACGGGCGCGTTCGAGAATCGGCGTGGTGCGAATCGGCAGCAGATCGGGATCGGGGAAGTAGCGGTAGTCGTGCGCGTCTTCTTTGGTGCGCATGAGCTGCGTTTCGCCGCGATCATCATCCCAGCGGCGGGTGCTTTGCACGAGCTTTTCGCCTTTCTCCAGGCATTCGGTCTGGCGCGCGACTTCATGATGGATGGCGCGGCGCACGGCGGAGACGCTGTTGAGGTTCTTCAGCTCGATCTTCGCACCCAGTTCCTGCTGGCCCTCGGGGCGCACGCTGATGTTCACGTCGCAGCGCATCTGTCCTTTTTCCATGTCGGCTTCGCTCACGCCGCCATAGACGAGAATCTGCCGCAGGCTGTTCAGGTAGGCGAAGGCTTCCTCCGCGGTTTCGATATCGGGATCGCTGACGATTTCCATCAACGGCGTGCCCGCGCGATTAAAGTCCAGCAGGGTGCCCGCGCCAGTGTGGGAGCTCTTGCCGACGTCTTCCTCAAGGTGGATCCGTGTGAGCTTGACGATCTTGCCGGGATTCTTGATCGACTTCTGCGCGTCTTTCGGATACGACAATTCATAGAGCGGCACACCGCCGCCGATGCAGAGCGGCTGGTCGAACTGGGTAAGTTGATAATTTTTTGGCATGTCCGGATAGAAATAATTCTTCCGGTCCCACTTGCTGATTTCTGGTGTGCGACATTCAAGCATCAACCCCGTGAGGATGGTTTTTTCAATGGCGGCCAGATTCAGCACCGGCAGTGCTCCGGGCAATCCGAGGCAGACCGGACAGGTGCGGGTGTTTGGTTCCGCGCCGTATTCGACGGCGCAGGCGCAAAACATTTTGCTGCGTGTGTTGAGCTGCGCGTGAACTTCGAGGCCGATGGTGACGAGATACTTGGGCATGATGGCAATCAAGACTCTTTGAGTGCCAGCAAGAAGCGCGAGGTCAAGCGCGACTTTTATGACTGCAGCCCACAATGAACGCCTCGGAACACGCAGGATTTGCGCGGGCAGGCGATGACTGGTAGGCTAGACTCCATGAAGATGAACCGTTTACCCTTTCTACTGGTGCTGCTGGCGGCGTTTGTCTTGGGATTGTCCTGCCAGAAGAAGCCAGAAGTGAAGCCGGTGGATTTCGTGACTCAGATCAAGCCGTTGTTACAGAGTCGCTGCGTGAATTGCCATCAGTCGGGTGCGTTGCTCGGCGATCTGAACTTGGAGAGCCG
>JAIOQF010000049.1 GCA_021413535.1 Verrucomicrobiota bacterium | reverse complement strand
CGAAACTCTGGCATCAAGCCGAGCGCGGCTGTTTCTCTCGATCGCCGCCGGGCTGACCTTGAAGCAGCTTGAAGCCTGGCTCGGTGGGAATCATCGCGTGATTCGTTCGATGCCGAATACCCCTGCGCTCGTATTACAAGGCGCTTCTGCGTTCGCACGCGGGAGCAAGGCTACTGATAAGGATGCCGCCGCGGCGAAGTCCATTCTCGGAGCCGTTGGCACCGTGAGCGAAGTCACCGAGGTTTTGCTGGATGCAGTCACCGGCTTGAGTGGCAGTGGTCCGGCGTATGTTTACACTGTGATCGAAGCCATGGCTGATGGCGGCGTGCTCATGGGTCTGCCCCGCGCCGCTGCCTTGCAGCTTGCTGCACAAACCGTAGCCGGAGCCGCGCAGATGGTTCTTCAAACAGGCAAACACCCGGCTGCGCTGCGCGACGAAGTTGCCAGTCCTGGTGGCACGACCATCGCGGGCTTGGAGCAGCTGGAGAAACAGGGTTTGCGTAATGCACTTGTTCAAGCCGTGCGCAAGGCGACGGAGCGGAGCAAGGAGATGGCAAAGTAGGTTAAGCGTCTCGCTTCACGCAAGAATGAGTGAAGCCAGAGGCATCACCTACTGTTCCCACCCGCGCAGTTTTACATGCACCAGGGCAGTCTTGCCCATGTAGTGATCCATCTTGTAGTCTATCGCCGCCTTCAGCATGTGTTCCTTCGCCTTGTCGGGGTGACCGAGCGCTTCGTGATAGAGACCAAGATAAAGATGCGCATAGCAAAGCTGGTTGCGTAGCTCCTCGCTGTCGATTTCGCCCTTGTTCGCAGCCGCCATCACGGCCTCCTCGGTGCCCTTGCCGGCGAAGAGATCGTGCACCTGCTGCATGGGGATGCGGGCGTCACCATCGATGGGTATTAACGTCTTGCGCGCAGCCTCGACACTTTCGGCGCGGGCCACACAAATGAAGTGCCATGCGGCATTCTCCACATCATGCGGGTTCACAGTTTGATGAAGCTCAAACTGTTTCCGGCCTTCTGTGAAGTTCTCAGTGTAATAAAGCGACAGGCCACGCTGCCAGAGTTGCGGTGCAGCTTTGGGGACGAGTTCGATCACCTTGTCGAACGCGGCGACCGATTCTTTCGGTTTAGCATCGTAAAAGAATTGGATGCCATCACGAAAGGCGGTGTCAGCGGTTTTGTCTTCCGCGTGAAGCAGACCGCATAAGAGCAGCGCGATGGCGATACGAGAGGCGGTAGACATGACTGAAAGTAAACGACCATCGGGAGGATTGGTCGTCAACTGTTCGATGGTGGCAGACGACGTGAGAAGGCTCGAACTTTTCTTCATGGGCAACGAACTCAACCTCTAATTTAGTGCCTCCTTACGTAGACAACTACGGTGGCACTGGATTATCATTTGGCTGCTGGCGCGGCGGGCAGCATTTTTGACACGACCCACAACAACACAACGATCACTAAGCCCAATGCACCCCAGAGCCAGGGGGAACCGCTGCTGATGTCATGGGATGCTTTCACTTCCGTCCGCAAAACTTACTCGGTTCCCAAGGTCGCGTCCTGATTCTGTGCGTTTAATAGTTCAGCGCGCACCAGCTGCAAATCATAGTGCGGGGCGTATTGCGCGCGACCTTTTTCGTCCACTGCGCGGTGCCCAGATGCATGCGGTATTCGTTGCCCATCTGGTCTTTGGTCTTCGCCCACACCACGAGCGTGCGTTCAAACAAGGGGGTCGGCGAGCTGAACGTAAGATGGGTCACGGGCACGCCATCGAGCGGCATCGTCGCTCGCCAGAGGGAAACGGTGGGGCGCTTGGGATCACTGTCTTTTGTCAGCTTGGCTTGCAAGGTTCGGCTCGCGTTCGTTTGATCCAGGAGAAAGGGAATCTGCTTCTCATTCTGAATCAGGCGCAGGTCGCTAAATGAAGTCTGCGCATGTGCGAGTGTTATAGCATCGAGTTCCACGCGGATCACTCCGGCCTGCGTTGATGTGACTGGCTTGCGGTAATGCCACTTTGTGAGGTCGATGTTTGCTCCCTCAGACTGCACATCGGGCAGGGCGGGCGGTGCCTTGTAGTTCGCGTTCGTCATGAGTGCGCCGGGTTTTAACTCGGTGCCTCCCGCCTTGTTCAGATCCTGTTTCAATTTCGCGAGGTCATAACTTGGTGCGGTTGCATGCGTGTTGCCCGAAAGTAATTTCCATGAGCCGATTTCGGACGCGAAGAACATTAGTGAAACCGGATTCCGCTCAGCATCAATGCCGGTGATATTAAGCGGCGGGCTGTCGCCATTTTGAATCGTGACCATGATGCGCGCCGTTGGCACCATGCGTTGCAAAGGAATCTCCAGCGAGGCCGTGCTCAGGCCATCCGCGGTGACGCGATAGATGTCGCCGCTGCCGATGAAGTTCTCGACGGTCTGCCCATTGTTATCGCTCAGATAGGATAGGGTTATGTGACGACTGAAGACAGCATCGCCCACGGTGAATCGTAGTGTGGTGAGAGGAAGGTTCGCCGCGCCGAGATCAATCGTGAGCTTCGTTTGATGTGGTTTTTCTTCTCGAGTTTCAATGATGACTGTCTGCGGCAATGTCGCTGTCTTTGATCCAGTTAATAGGAGACGAGCTGCAGTGAAGGGCACGGGGTTGTTGCGCTTGTCATCCACAGTGATGCGCAGGCTGTGCCATGAGCCGGAGGCAAAGGGAATGCGCAGGCGGCCCGTGCCGCCGTTTTGCCGGAAGAGCACTTCATTCACTGCGAGTTCATGCCACTGCGTGCCGTCGTTCGATCCCTCGACGCGTGCAGCCTTGATGAAACTGGCTGCGGGGCTTTCCAAGCTGACGGCTTCGATGGCATTGATCGTGCCGGTTTCGATTTCAAGCACAGTGCTTGGGTCGGTGAGGCTTGCTTTGAAGGAGCGGGGACTGATCACTCGCGGAGGGTCACCTGCTGGCCACCCGATGACATAAGGTGATTCCACGCCCGAAGGCGACAGGAGTCGCACATCGGCCAGCTGTGGCAGTGCGACGTTTATGGTCTCCGGTGGAACATCGAGACGAATGAGTCCGGGAGCGCTGATGGTAACGGCTTGCTCGTGCTGCCAGGCTGTGGTGTCGATGGCGTGAGTCTCCGCGATGAGAAACGCGATGGCCGATAGAATGGAGAAAGTCTTCATGACGTTATTTGGTTTCGGTGCGGTCGAAGAAGCGTTGATAGAGGAATGAGGCTGCGAGCGCGAGGATGGCGACGCCGATCAGCGCGGCGATGCGGTAGATGCTCTCCAGACTGGCGAGATCGTGGAAGAACACCTTCAGCAACGTCACGGCCATCAATCCAATGCCGGCATATCTGGCGCCGCGCGCGCTGACCTCGAAACCGACGATGAGGAGCATGAGCGCAAATAGCCCCCACGCGATGCTGTAGGTCATATCACGAGCGAGATTGTTGCCGGAGAATTCGATCATGGTGAAACGCGAACCCATCGGAGTAAAATAGTCGGCGACCTCGATGTTCAGAAGCCAGAAGAGTAGCACGCCGCCGAAAGCCCAGAGCACGCCGCGCGCGTTGATGCCGCCCAGCTTGTGATGCGGTTCTTTCAACCACCACGCACCGAGGAACATGGCGACGGCGCTGATACCATACGAATAGAGATACCAGTTGAGCACCGGCATCGCGCTGCGCTGGTGATACTCCAGCACCATTGGATTCACCGCGAGTCGTGCAAAGGCGATTCCGAGCAGCACGATGCCGGTGACGCGCAGTCCCTGATGCGGCACACGCAGGAAAAGCCAGATGAGCGCCGCGCCTTCGAGCGCCCAGCTCAGCGTGAGCCATTGGCGAAAAGGCTGATGATGCTTGGAATCGCGAACAGCGCGGGGACGAGACCCATTCGATCCGACATTTGCGGAGCGAACGAAGATTTCACACTGACGAACAACAGCAGGAAATGTCCGATGGCTGCTAATGCCGCGGTGGCCCATGGTAAAACCGTCTGACGAAATGTGTTTCGGAAGAAGAACGGATATAAAGCAAAGAGGGCATACACGCCCAAATACCAGCAGAGCGGCGTCCAGGGATTCTCCGGCTGGAAGCGTTCACTGTGCCAGGCTGATTCTAGTGCCAGCATGCACGCGAGGGCCGTGAGACTAAGCTGGGTGATGCGAGCAATTTTTGCGAGACCGAGCAAGAGCAACACCAAAGCGAGGCCTAATCCAAATACGGGTGAGGGGTTCTGCACCGGCAGTCGCAGTGTGGCCATGATCAGCAATGCGAAGGGAAGCGCCGCGGACATCACCGGGAGTGACGCGGCGACTTGATCGTTGAAGCCCGCCTTCTTGCCATCTGCCTTCAAGGCCGACGGATAGCGGCGCGTCAGCCAGCAACCCGCGATGACAAAGAACGCCGCGAAGCCTCCGAGCACAAAGAGGAATGTCGGGAGCACCGTGATCTCCGCAGGCACTTTCAGCAGCCACGCGAGTGCCACGCCGAGGGTGAGCACCAGCGCCACGATCACTGGCGCGAGCACGGCGGTGGTCACGGCGACCATGATGGCCAGCACATCCACCAGCAGGATCGCGGGCCAGACCATGAATGAGACCGTCGGCAGCGAGAGCACTGGCAGCAACATGAGCACCAGAGTGAGCGGCGGGAACCAGGGGCTGAACGCGCCCTGCATGGCGAGTGCCTGGCCCGGTTTCAAACGTTGCCAGACTACGGGAAACACAGAATGCAGCACCCCGAAGATGAAATACACTGCGAGCGCACTGCCAAGCAGATCCGGTTGGAGTTTCTCCGTAGTCCAGATGGCGAGATGGGCAAAGGTCGCGAGGCCCACCGCGAGTTGTGCCAGACCTAGCTTCGGCTGGATGATGATGCCCGCGAGCACACCGATATTGATGAAAAAGACGAAGCCATAGAGTAGCCAGAT
>JAIOQF010000284.1 GCA_021413535.1 Verrucomicrobiota bacterium | reverse complement strand
CGAGGAGGCATTCTCGGTCAGTGGGCCGTGCAGTTCGGCTTTACGATGTCGGAACTCGGCGCCATCACCGGTGGTGGTCTGACCGGCTTCGGCATCGTCATCATCCTCAGTTCGCTGATCGCGGACAAGATCGGTTACGGCAAGCTCATGGTGCTGGCCTTTGGCCTGCATTTCATCTCGGCGGTGATCACTCTCGCGGCACCCTATGCTTTCGCGTCGGGTGGTAAACCGGCAGCCTTCAGTTGCCTCTTCTGGGGCATGTTTATCTTTGCGATCGGCAATGGTCTCGCGGAAGCCGTTGTCAACCCTCTCACGGCGACATTGTTCCCGAAGAATAAATCACACTATCTTAACATCCTTCACGCAGGCTGGCCTGCGGGGCTCGTGCTAGGCGGTCTGGCCTCCGCGTTCCTGGCAGCGAAAACAGATGACGCCGGTGTGGTCATCACCGCCGCAGTGGATTGGAAAATTCAGATGTCTCTCTTTCTCGTTCCGGTGATTGCTTATGGTATTCTCTTGCTGGGGCAGAAGTTTCCGAAATCTGAGGCCGCCTCAGCGGGCATTACTCTCGGCGAGATGATCGGAACAATTTTCGCGCCATTGATGCTGGTGCTCCTCATCATCCAAGCGCTGGTCGGCTATGTGGAACTTGGCACTGACTCCTGGATCAGCAAGATCACAGGGACAATCATGGGCAGCCCTGCGGCTGGCTTGAAACTGTTCGTCTACACTTCGCTGCTCATGTTCGGACTGCGTTTCATCGCGGGCCCCATCGTCCATCGGATCTCTCCGCTTGGATTGCTATTCGTCAGTGCTTGCCTCGGGGCGACCGGGCTTACGCTGCTTGGCAGTGCCAGCACGGTGGCCGCTTGCATCATTGCGGCGACGGTTTATGCGTGCGGCAAAACGTTCCTCTGGCCCACTATGCTGGCTGTGACCTCGGAGCGTTTCCCCAAGGGGGGAGCTATCGCCGTCGGCATGATTGGCGGTATCGGTATGCTGTCAGCTGGTTTGCTCGGTGGTCCAGCCATCGGATTCAAACAGGACTTCCACGCCTCGAAGAATCTTCAGGAAGTCTCCAAAGAATCTTATGAGCGATATAAGGCTGGCAATGAAAATTCCTTCTTAGGTTTTAAAACTTTTGGTCTTGATGGCTCTAAAGTTGGTGTCTTGGAAGACGGCGGCAAGGAACTAAAACGTTCCGGTGATCTGCTGGCAAAGGATAACCAGAAGGACGAGAACCACGCCAAACTCGCCGCCTGGTGGGAAGGTGCCAAGGCCTCGGCTGAAAAAGACAAGAAGCCAGTATCTGGCGCTGGTATTTACGGTGGCAAGATGGCGCTCAAGCTTACGGCGTATGTTCAAATGGCCATGGCCGTTCTTTACCTGCTGCTCATCCTCTACTTCAAGTCCAAGGGCGGATACAAGGCGCTCAACGTTGAGGAGGAACTCAAGGAAGAGCACGGCGCTTAACACGCGCCCGTAGTTTGACTCCATCGAAAGGCGGCTGGCTTCGGTCAGCCGCCTTATGAGGCCTTGCTATGCGAAGCGATGCCAAATATTTATAAAATCGCACTTCTCGCCGGTGACGGCATCGGCCCTGAAGTCATGGCGGAAGCCCTGAAGGTGCTTCACAAAATCGAAGCCAAGTCCGACATCAAGTTTGAGTTCAATGAACAACTCGTCGGTGGCGCAGCCATCGATGCGAAAGGTAAGGCGCTTCCTGCGGAAACCGTGGCAGCATGCGAAGCGAGCGATGCCATTCTTTTCGGCAGCGTGGGCGGCCCGAAATGGGAGAAGTTGCCACCGAATGAACAGCCTGAGCGCGGTGCACTGCTGCCGCTGCGAAAGCATTTCGGGTTGTTTGCCAATCTGCGGCCCTCGATTTGTTATCCATCGCTGACGCATGCTTCGCCGGTGAAGGACTCGATCATCGAAGGCGGCTTCAACGTCCTCTGTGTGCGCGAGCTCACGGGCGGTCTTTATTTCGGGCAGCCCAAGTTCCGCAAGGAAATAGACGGCGAGATGACGGCAGTGGACACCATGGTCTATAAGAAAAGCGAAATCGAGCGCATCGCCCACGTCGCCTTCAAGGCTGCGCAAGGGCGCAATAAACATGTCACATCCATCGACAAGGCCAATGTGCTGGAGAATGGAATCCTCTGGCGCGCGACGGTCGAAGAAATCGCAAAACAGTATCCCGACGTTAAGCTGGCGCATCTCTATGTGGACAACGCGGCCATGCAGCTCATCAAAAATCCCAAGGGTTTTGACGTGGTGTTGTGCGAGAATTTGTTTGGCGACATCCTCAGTGATGAAATGGCGATGATCACCGGTTCACTCGGCATGCTGGCCAGTGCCAGTCTGGGCAAGCCGAAGGGTGATGGGCTTTATTTTGGTCTCTTCGAGCCAAGCGGCGGCACTGCTCCTGATATCGCAGGGAAGGGGATCGCCAATCCAATCGCGCAGATTCTTTCAGCAGCGTTGTTGTTGCGTTTTGCGCTAGGGCTGGAGAAAGAGGCCGCATCAATTGAAGCGGCGGTTCGCCGGGTCATTGATGATGGCTTGCGCACCGGCGACATCTACAGCGGAGCTGAAGGCACGAGGAAGGTGGGGACGAAGGAGATCGGCGACGCGATTGCAGGACGAGTTTGAAATAAAGAAATTTTACCTGCATCGATAAGGGGAATTGATTTTCAGCGCGCAACCTTGGTCTCTTATGGTTGTTGAACGTATGCATGAAAACACTCTTCGCCTTTTTATTGACCGCAACATCAGTCATTGCCGCCGTGAAGTCGGAAGACATCACACTGCGCGATGAAAAGCGCGGCAAGGACATCGAATGCCGCGTCCATTTTCCCGATACGGGAGAAAAGCTGCCGCTCATCATCTTCTCACACGGCTTCGGCGCTGATAAGACGGCATTTGCCACGATCAGTCAGCATGTCGCGGAGCACGGTTATGTGATTGTGCATCCGTCTCACGCGGATGGCTTTGGCCGCAGCGGGAGCAAGCAAGACGAAAGCGCTAGTAAACCCGGTGCTGGCGGAATCGGCGCGTTGCGCTCGGGCGGTGGACTGGTAGGATTACTGAACGATCCCGCGAAGATCGAGAGACGCGTTGCTGATGTGGTCGCGGTGATGGATTCGATCGAGCAGCTCTACACGAAGGTGCCCGCGCTCAAAGAGCGCATCGACACCACACACATCGGCGTCGGCGGACACTCATATGGCGCTTATACCTCGATGCTCATGGGCGGAGTTACCGCTGACATTGGAGGCGTGAAGGCGCGCAGTTTTGCAGACAAGCGCGTTCGCTGCATCCTGCCCATTAGCGGCCAGGGCACGGGGCAGCAGGGTTTGACCGAGTCGAGCTGGTCCCAACTGAAGCTGCCGATGATGACGATGACCGGCTCTCGGGACCAGGGTGCCGGCGGTCAGGGGCCGGATTGGAAGAAGGAGCCCTTCAAATTCAGTCCGCCCGGTGACAAGTATCTCGTCTTCATCGAAGGCGCGAACCATCTTTCCTTCGGGGGTGGTCTCGGCGGACGCAGTTCCGGCACAACCGATGTCGTGAAGGCGACTACGCTGGCCTTTTGGGATGCGTATTTGAAAGGCGACGTGAAGGCGAAGGCTGCACTAAAGTCTGGCGAACTCGTGAAGAGGTTTCAGGGTTCCACGATTGAGAGTAAGTAACAGCCATCACGGCGCGTGCGCTTGGCGAACATAATTTCTTCAAGAGTGAGACAGGCCGCTTAAGAACTGGCGCACTATTTCTGTGTTCTGCGCGAGTCCTCAAGCTATGCCAGCCAGAGAAACAAAGGCGATTAGAAACCCGGTCAATCGTAAGGATTGAACCACTTCTCTCGGCAGTCTATCTCCTTGGCTAAATTAGCGCATCGATATCAACTTCCGCGCGCCGTTTGCCGGGGCCGCGCACGGTTTCGGCTACGTTCGGCGCACCATCCTCAAGTGAGGCCTTCTCATTCGTCATGCGCACGCCGACGGGTTTGCTGATGCCGAACTCCTGCATGGTGACGCCGTAGATCACGTCGGCGCGGGACATGGTGCGCTTGCTGTTGGTGACGATGATGAACTGGCTGTTGTTGATGAATTTGTCGAGCATCAGGATGAAGCGACCGATGTTCGATTCATCAAGCGGCGCATCCAATTCGTCCAGCACGCAGAACGGGCTGGGCTTCACCATGTAGATGGAGAACAACAAGGCGACCGCCGTCATCGAGCGCTCGCCGCCGGAGAGGAGGCTGATGGTCTGAAGCTTCTTGCCGGGAGGCTTGGCTTCGATCTCGATGCCGGACTCGAGCGGGTCTTCCTCGTTTTCCAAGCGTAGATCGGCCTGCGATCCCTGGCCGAAAAGCTCCTTGAAATTCTGGCGGAAATTCGCGCGCACGGCGGCGAAGGTTTCGCTGAACATGGTCTTGGTGGTCTCGTTGATCTTGGCGATGACCTGAAGCAGTTCTTCCTTGCTCTTGATGAGGTCGCCATGCTGGGTGGCGAGGAAGTTGTGGCGCTCTTCGAGTTCTTCAAATTCCTGAATGGCGTCAAGGTTGACCGGGCCCATGCCCTCGAGGCGTTGACGCAGTTCGGTGACGATTTCCAGCACCAGATCCCAGTCGGGCTGGTCATCAAGTCCGTCAATGGCGCTGTCGGCTTCGTCAGTAGCAGACTGAACTTGCTGCGTATCGGCTGAATCATCTTCAGCCGCAGTTTCAGATCCATCTGTGCTGCCATCGGTTCTGGCTGCGAGGGTGGCTTTGCGCTTGCTGTTGCGTTCGTGCTGCTTCTTCTGTTCGTTGAGCGCGAGTAGAAGCGTGTGGGGATCTGGCTCGAAGGTGTCGAGCGAAATCTGATAGCGGTCGTGCACTTGGGTGACGAGGTTTTCCAGCCGGAGATCCACCCGGGTTTGCTGCACTTCGGCGCGATTGCGATGCTCGTTTAATTCATTGTAGCGCTGGCGAAAGGCGTTCAGTTCATTCTCGAGCACGGTGACTTTTTCAAAGGCGGCGTTGCGGTTATCAACCAGCATGGCGCCTTCTTCTTCAACCACGCTGTGCTGGCGGCGCGCGTCTTCCAGCGCCTCTTCGAGGTGCCGGTTTTCATTTTGCGCGGATTCAATGCGCTGCTCCCAGGTGAAGACTTCGTTCTCGTAGCGGGTGATGGAATTTTGCAGTTCCTCTAACCGGCTGGCCAGCGGTGCCTTCTGGCGCTCCACGCTTTGGAGTGCGTTTTGCTCGACAGCGAACGCGGTCTTGAGTTCGTTCAGGCGCTCGGTGGATTCAGATTCACGCCGGATGATGTTCTCGAGTTCGCGATCAAGTTCCTGTTCGCGCAGTTGGTTTTCTTCAAGCTGCCGGTTGCAGGCTGCGGCGGCGTCGCGATGGCCGGTGATGGCGGCTTCGGCGGTGGCCAGGCGATCACCGATCTGGTTTTGTTCCCATTCGAGGCTGTCGAGCTTGGCGGTGGCCTGCTGCAACGCGCGCTGCACGACACTGACTTTTCCGTGGAACTGGCTGAGGCCATCGCGATTTTTTTGCGCGGCATCGCGAGCGTTGGCTTCATCGCGTGATTGTTCCTCAATGCTGACGCGCAGTTCTTCGATCTGTTCTTCCTTCACGGCGGCGGCGGCTTCGAGCAGTCCGGCTTCCTCGCGCAGTTTGCGAGACTCCGCTTCCCGGCGCAGGGTGCTGGAAGCTTCTTCCTTGCCCGCACCACCGTGGATGACGCCGTAGGCGCTGATCATTTCTCCGTTGAGCGTGACGAAACAAAGGGCGGGATGCTCCATCTTGAGCCGGAGCGCGGTGGCGAGATCTTCCACGATGACGACATCGCGGAGCAAGCGGTTCATCAGCGGCTGCACTTCCTGCTTGGCTTTCACTTTGTCGAGCGCCCAGGCGATCGCGCCATTGGGCATGAACTGGCGCTCGGTGCCTTCTTCTGAGTGCAGGAAATCCTGAAGCGCGAGCGCGGCCCGGCCCAGCTTGCCATGGTTGAGTTTGCTGATGATATCTTCGGCCAGCGACGAATCCGTGAGCAGCACGGCTTGCAAGTGATCGCGCAAGGCCGCCTCGATTGCGGAAATGAACTGGGGATCGACCTCGATGGAAGAGGCGACGATGCCGTTGAGCTTGTCCTTGAATCGCTCTGGTTCATCGAAGCCGCCGAGCACATTTTGCGTGCCGAAGTCCAGGCCTTCGCCTTTCTCGATGATTTGATGCAGGGTCTCCAATCGCAAGTTGCGCTGAGTGAGATGGCGCTGGATTTCGTTCAGTTCTTCGATGGCACCTTCGCGTTGGAGGCGACGTTCTTGAATGGAACTGGCGATGTCTTTTAGTTTCTGATCGAGATCATCGCGCGATGATTCCAACTCCTGAATCTGGCGCTGGAGATGGTCGAACTCCACCTGACTGGCTTCGCGCTGCTGGGCGGCGGCTTGCTTGTCATGCTGCAGGGTCTCGTGGCGCTGGCGGTCGCCGCTCATTTGACCGGAGAGATTTTGCGCGCGGGCTTCTTCCGTGGCCATCTGACTCTCGATGGTGCGGAAAGTTTCGCGCAAGGTGCGCCGGGCGGTGTCGATGCGGAGCCGCTCGGGGATGATTGCGTTGTGCGTCAGGTGGGGCTCGTCCAATGCGGCCTGCCGGCTGGCGAGCGCATTGTGAATTTCGGCAAACTGTTCATCGGCGGCGGCGAGTTCACGGCGTTGACGCTCCAGAAGCTCGCGGGCGGAGTTGGCGTCCTCTTGATTGCGCTGGATGCGACCGGCGAGTTCCTCGGCGCGCTCGTTATTGAAGCCGATCTTGCTGTCGGCGCCCTGGATGCGTGAGTGCAGTTCCTGCGCTTGTTGACGAAGGGAATTGATCCGGCCCTCGACCTGGTGATAGGCCTCGCGAGTCTGCGCGGCATCGGCTTCGCGATCGTGGATTTTCTTCTGCATCTCTTCGCATTGCGCGAGCAGCACTTTGATCTGGGTATCGGTCTCGGATTTCTCCGCCTGGAATTCGGTGTAGTGGCGATGACCAAGGTGAGTGTCCAGCACGCGAAGATCCTTATGCAGCACTTGATAGCGCTTGGCCTTTTGTGCCTGACGCTGGAGGCTGTTCATCTGTCGGCTGACTTCCGCGATGATGTCGGCGACACGCAGAAGGTTAGCATCGGTGTATTCCAGTTTGCGCAATGCCTCTTTTTTCTGTGATTTGAACTTGGTGATGCCTGCGGCTTCTTCGAAAACCG
>JAIOQF010000283.1 GCA_021413535.1 Verrucomicrobiota bacterium | reverse complement strand
TTCAGCGCGGATCGAATGAATTCTTTCTGCACTGCAATGCGATCCAGCAGCGAAAACTCCGAAGGCGACTCAAACGTGAGCGTAACCTCTGAGCCCAGTTGATGCAGGACGATCGCTTCAGGCAATCCCGGCAAATCCGGCAGATCAAAATCGCCCCGCCGAAGAAAATGTCCGTTCTTCATGTTTCGCCCGTCGATTTTCCCTCGCGTGTCCGGCGGAATGATCTTCGCGCAATCGCGCAGCACCTTCGGCGCGAGCGTGCCGGGCTTGCGACGCAGCTCATAGGAGTAGCAGCCCTGCGCGTCATAATCTTCGTGCAAACAGATGGCGAGCGACACCCCGCGCGACCCAAGCACCTTGCGCCAAGCCGCAATGAGCGGCTCCCGGGAATCATTAAACGTGCGATTGATATCCACTCCGCGTTGATCCACCCGCGTATTGTTGACGATACCGTGAGGATTGAGGCATGGGAAAATCAAAAAGCGATTCGCGCGGATCAAGGCAACATTCTCCTCCGCCCATTCGAGCAGCCCCCACGGCGCAGCCGCCTCGTCGCCATGCACACCAGCAGAAAGATAAATCGTCGACTGATTATCATTCCGCGCGCCAGATGATTCGGCGGCATGAACCGGATAGTCCCCCGCCATGGCGAACTTTTTCCAATTCATTCCAATGCGCTTCGCCAAGGCCGCCCAGCGTTTTGCCAGCAGAGTGCAATCATGCGCGCGGTGGCCGTTGTTGCTGGCGAAACTCATGCGGAAAACTGCACAGAAACACTGGTGCAGTTCAGTTCATTCCGAAAATCGGAGCCTGGCGCAAAGGCGGGAAGCCCTGAGAACCGGCCACACATTCCGCCCTGAGAATGCTCTGCAATCCAGCAGGAAGATCATGAAACATCAGCGTCACCTTGTAGCGCAGCCCGTCGCGACAACGCGCAATGCGGCAGTCCACCACCCAGCCGTGCACCTCCCATTCATGACTCAGGCCAGGCGCACTCGTTTGCACCGCCAGCGTCACATCTGAAGACACCTCAAGTCGTCTCGCCGCCAGAAATACCAGCCCGCTGGTATTGATCGAGCACAGCCGCGTGACCAAGCCGTCACTGCCGACCGTTGATTTTTTTTGATGCTTTGCTTTGGAAGCCATGCCGTCTGGTGTTGACGGAAGAAAACTTCAAGGTGACTCCGCTGCTTGTCAATCTCATTGCTCGCGAAACACGCTGAATGAATTAAAAAAAATTTAATCATTGCTCCGTGGATCGAATGCATCCCGCAAACCGTCGCCCAGAAAATTCAAGGCAAGGAGCGATGCCGACATCAGCGCCGCAGGAAATGCGAGGAGCCACCATTTGCTTTCCAGCGGATTGATCACCTGCGCGCCTTCTTTCAACAACGAACCCCAGCTTGAGGCCGGATCTTCAATGCCCAGTCCGAGGAAGCTTAGAAAACTTTCATCGCGGATCACCGCTGGAATTGTCAGCGTAAGATAAGTCAGCACGATGGTGCTCAAATTTGGCCAGAGATGTTTCCACAAGATGCTCCACCCATGCTGTCCCATCGAACGCGCCGCAGTGACGAAGGCGAGTTCTTTCAACACCAGCACCTGACCACGCACGATGCGCGCCATCGTGAGCCATTGCACAAAGCCGAGCGAGAGAACCAGCAGGAAGATGCGCTTGTAGGGCGCAAGATTATTGCACGTCGTTTCCAGCCAGTGCCAGTTTGCGCTCTGCGCCCAGAGACGCACGGCATCGAGACTGTCCTTAATGCGATCATCAAACGCCGAAATAAAAATCATCACGAACAGCAAGCTCGGCACTGAATTCAAAATATCCACCAGCCGCATCATCGCACCATCGACGCGTCCTCCGGCGTAGCCGCTGATCATGCCATACACGCCGCCGATGATCAGGCTGATCAACGCACCGATCAGTCCCACACCGAGACTCACCTGCGCACCCACGGCAATCTGATATAACAAGTCGCGCCCGTTGGCATCAGTCCCCAGCCAATGATTCCAGGTGCCACCCTCACACCAAGCCGGCGGCTGAAACGTGGCGGCGCCGACAATTTTTGTCTCCTCGCTCAGGCAGAATGGCGTGACGACAGCGAACAACGCAACGGCCACAACGAACCACAACGAGAGCATCGCCACGCGATTGCGCCGCAACACCTGCCAGCCATTCGGCGGCGCACCGATCCAGCGGCTGGAGCTCGCTTCAGCCATGGAGCTGGATGCGCTTGTCGAGGAACGTGTAGAGCACATCGACGATGAAGTTGAAGAATACGATCAACGCGGAATACACGATCACCGCACCGGTCAGCAGGAAGCTGTCACGGTTCTGGATCGCATTGACGAACACACTGCCGACGCCGGAGATATTAAAGACGCTCTCGATGACAAACGAACCCGTCAGCACATACGCCGCCATCGGCCCGAGATAGGTGATTACCGGCAGAATGGCGACTTTCAAGGCATGACGCGCCAGCGCTGAGGCTTCATCGAGCCCCTTGGCCTTCGCGGTGCGCATGTAGTTCTGCGACATGACATCGAGCAGCGAGTTCCGCGTGAGCCGCGCGACGTAGGCCAAGAACGGAAGTGCGAGACAGAGCGACGGAAGAACCATCTGCGAAATGCT
>JAIOQF010000285.1 GCA_021413535.1 Verrucomicrobiota bacterium | reverse complement strand
CGCGTTGCCCGCGCGCTCGCCGATGCCGTTGATCGTGCCATCGACCTGCCGCGCGCCCGCCTTCACCGCCGCCAGTGAGTTGGCAACCGCCAGCCCGAGGTCGTCGTGGCAATGCACGCTGATGATCGCGTCATCAACCGCCCCGTTTCCCTGTGACGAATCCTGCACGACCTCCTCGCCGCGCCGCAGACGGATCGTCGCGGTGGGAACGGTCGAGTTGCCGCTGGTGACGTGGATGTAGTCGAGATGCCACACCTCCAGCGTTTCCAGGATGGAGTCATCCACCAGAACGATCAGATCCTCGTCGTAGACGAACTTTTTCTTGTCGCCGACTTCCTTGAAGCGCTTGAAGACGTTTTCGATTTCAGCGTCTGTCAATTTGTAGCCGAGATGCTCCAGCCGCATGATCATTGCGTGGCGTCCGCTGTGCTTGGTCAACGGCAGTTCGGTGCCGCCCCAGCCGACGTCCACCGGGTCCATGATCTCGTAGGTCTCGCGCTTTTTCAGGATGCCGTCCTGGTGGATGCCCGAGCTGTGCGCGAACGCATTTTCGCCGACGATCGCCTTCGAGCGCTGCACCATCAATCCGCTCATCCGCGAGATGAGGCGCGACGACTTCAGGATTTCGCGCGTGTTCACGTCGGAGTGGATTTTTTCGTAGAAATCCGGACGCGTCTTGATTGCCATCACGACCTCTTCCAAGGCCGCGTTGCCCGCGCGCTCGCCGATGCCGTTGATCGTGCCCTCGACCCCGCGTTGCCCGCGCGCTCGCCGATGCCGTTGATCGTGCCATCGACCTGCCGCGCGCCCGCCTTCACCGCCGCCAGTGAGTTGGCAACCGCCAGCCCGAGGTCGTCGTGGCAATGCACGCTGATGATCGCGTCATCAATATTCTTCACGTTGCCGCGCAGGTAGGAAATCATCGCGGCATACTGCTCCGGCACCGCCCAGCCGACTGTGTCGGGTATGTTCACCGTGGTCGCGCCGGCCTCAATTGCGGCCTGCACCACCTGTGCCAGAAACTCCGGCTCGGTGCGCGAGGCGTCCTCGGGTGAAAACTCCACATCCTTGATGAGGCTTTTCGCGCGGGTCACGCCTTCGACGGCGAGTTTGATAATCTCCTCGTAGGCCTTTTTCAGTTTGTGCTCGCGATGGATTTTGGACGTCGCCAAAAAGACGTGGATGCGTCCGCGCTCGGCAGCCTTCACCGCCGCGCCCGCTGCATCAATGTCCTTCGAGACACAGCGCGCCAGACCACAGATGATGGGGCCTTTGATTTCCGTGGCGATGGTTTTCACCGCCTCGAAGTCGCCATCACTAATGACCGGAAAACCGGCCTCGATGACATCCACATTCAGCCGCGCGAGCTGGCGCGCGACCTCCATTTTTTCCCGCAGGTTCATGGACGCGCCCGGGCATTGTTCGCCATCGCGCAGCGTCGTATCGAATATAATTACTTTGTCAGACATGGGTTGCTCTTTCAGTTATAGGCAGACTTTTTGAAAACCACGCGGCTGAAACCGCTTCTGCCAGGGAGCAGCGCAGCCGACAATTACGCACGAATAGCTCCGCAAGTTTCGCAGGGCGAAAGCTCGAGGAGCAGCGTAAGTCGGCTGGTGAATGGAACGAACATGGAAAAAGAGAGTAACACCGGTGGATGGGAAAGCAAGTGCGGGGCTCTTTTGTGGATTACTGAAGCTGGGACGAGACATCACGAGCGCCATGGAGAATGCGCACAATTTTCAGCGGTTGGGCATCACAACGATAAATCACTAGAAGCCATCTCATAAATACCTGATGAGGATGAGAGCACAGGCGAGTTGGAGGAGGGCATGGTAGTTTTCGGCGTGGTATTCGTAGCGGACGACCAGACGTCTGAAATTATGCAGCCATGCAAAAAGCCGTTCAATCTTCCAGCGTCTGCGGTAGCGGCGCAGCCAGCGTCCGTCATTGAAAGCGGGCTTGGTGCGGTTGTGCCGGTGCGGTGCAATCAGAAGTATCTCCTGGTCGAGCAGGCGCTGGCGCAGCGGGTCGCTGTCATAGGCCCTGTCTGCGATCAGGCGTCGCGGCTTGTGCGGCACCAGTCGTTGTTCCAGGGTGGCCTCCACCAGTTTTACTTCTGCGGGCGAAGCAGCCTCCGTGTAAACGGCGAGTGGAAGACCATGAGCATCTCCGACTGCCATGATTTTGACACCCTTGCCCCGCTTGGTCTTGCCAACTTTGAAGCCCCCTTTTTGGCCGCTGCAAAGCTGCCATCGATGAAACACTCCGACAAATCCAAGCCGCCTCGTTGGTGAAGATCCCTTGCCAGCCCCCGCAGTGCCGCCTCCATGACTCCCTTTTTTCTCCACTGCTGAAAGCGCCGGTGCACCGTCTGGTACGCCCCGTAACGTTCCGGCAGATCTTTCCACGGTGCTCCGGTGCGCAAAATCCAAAGGATGCCGTTGAATGCGCTGCGCCGATCGCTCCATGGCCGACCCCGACCATCCTCTCGAACCACGTCTTCCGGGATGAATTCTTTGATCAGATTCCATTGGTTGTCAGTTATGTCCATCCATAACTATCTATACCACAATATGTTGCGTACAAGCACTATTTATGAGATGGCTTCTAAATATTGTCCGCGCACCGTCCAAAAAAGGACGGGCTCGTCTGTCAAATCCCGGCGATTGTGGCCAAGGCGCGGATTGTTCGCCAGAGCCTCACACGCCTCATAAATATCGGCTTCGAGTTTGTCGGCAGCCTCAGGATTGTCCCCAGCGATATAAACCCAGATTTCCTGCAGGTCGTCTTTGGCCTCAGGCGAAAACTCCCAAGCCTTCATTCAACAC
>JAIOQF010000276.1 GCA_021413535.1 Verrucomicrobiota bacterium | reverse complement strand
TACGCAACTCGCCGAGTGGGCGCTTCCCCAAGCTCATTATCTTGAATCGTGGGATGACGTGCGTAGCGCGGATGGTTGCTATTCGGTGGTGCAGCCAATGATTCAGCCCTTGTTCAATGGCATCTCCGCGAACGAACTTCTGCTGGTGCTGCTGGGTCGGAAAACCTTTGCTGCGCCCGCAAAAGCGACTCCAGCGGTGGCGGCACCTGCTGCTCCCGAAACTGATCCTGCCGCAGAGGCGGTGAAGGCCACCTTTGCAAAAATCGCTGGTGGTGCGAATGACGAGAAGTGGAACAACACTTTGCGCGATGGCTTCCTGCCTGGCACAACTTATCCAGCGGCAACAGTGTCATTCAAGGGGGGCGCTTTGGCCGGAATCACGGCCCAGGCTCCGAAATTCACGGCACCCACCGATGGTGCCATGGAAGTGGTGCTGACCACCGACGCGAGCGTGTATGATGGTCGCTACACGAACAATCCCTGGCTGCAAGAGGCGCCCGATCCCATCACCAAACTCACTTGGGATAATGCGGCATGGATGAGTCCGCGCACCTTCGCAAAACTCAATCTGAAGAAAGACGGTGATCTGGTCGAGGTAAAAGTCGGCGGCGTTATTCTGACTATTCCTGCCATCTCCGCTCCCGGTCATGCGGCGAATTCCATTACGATTCCTCTGGGCTACGGACAGAAGTCGGTCAGCGTGGTCGGCAATGAGCGTGGCAAAAATGCTTATTCGCTCGCCGGAGCGAACAGTGAATTTGTTCTCAGTGGTGCCAGCGTCACCAAGACGGGGTACTATTACGAACTCGCCGTCACTCAGGAAAATTACACGATGGAAGGCCGCGCGCAGGTGCGTGAAGGCACGAAGGAGCGCTTCGATAAGAACGAACATTTTGCGGCGCATGAAGGCTTGGATGCTCACGCGCCACCGAATATTTCCCTCTATCAGGGCCGCATCGGCAGCAACATTAAAGGGCGTAAAGACTACAACGCGGAAGGAAACGGTTTCGACTACCTGCACGAACATCAGTGGGGGATGGTCATCGATCTTGGCAAATGCATCGGCTGTTCCGCATGCGTCGTGGCTTGTCAGAGCGAGAACAACATCCCGATCGTCGGCAAAGATCAGGTCGCCAAGGGTCGCGTCATGCACTGGATCCGCATGGATCGTTACTTCTCGACACCTGATGGCGTGGATCGTAATCCGACGCTGGATGAGCTCGATAATCCTGAAATGGTGAGCCAGCCGGTTGCCTGTCAGCAATGTGAATCTGCGCCTTGCGAAACGGTCTGTCCGGTCAACGCCACGGTGCACACCGAAGATGGCCTCAACGCCATGGCCTACAACCGCTGCATCGGCACCCGTTACTGCGCGAACAACTGCCCTTACACCGCGCGTCGCTTCAACTGGTTCGACTACAACAAGCGCAATCCTTTGATCACGACCACGGTCGCGGGTATCGAGACCAACAACCTTTATGCAGGGCCGCTCGGCGAGAAAAGCCAGGTGGAAGTCACGAAGCTGCAGAAGAATCCGAACGTTACCGTCCGCATGCGCGGCGTGATCGAGAAGTGCACCTATTGTGTCCAGCGCATTGAGTCAGCCAAGATCACCCAGCGCCGCATCGCGCGGGACGACGCTGGTCAGTTGCGGATTCCGACTGACGCCGTGAAGACCGCCTGCCAGGCGAGCTGTCCGGCGGAGGCCATTCAGTTTGGCGATCTCGCTAATGAAAAGAGCGCTGTGAATGAGTGGAAGAACAATCCGCGCAAATACGACGTGCTGCAATACATCGGCACTCGTCCGCGCACCAGCTATCTCGCCCGCATCCGCAATGTCAATCTGCTGATGCCGGACAAACGCAACCCGAAGACCGGCGAAGCCAGCATCAACGGCGTCTAATATTTTTTATCTATGGCGACCACCGCTACAGCCCCTGTCACTGGCACTCCCCGCATCCTCGAGCGCGAACCGCTGGTGTTGAACAAACGCAGCTATTCGTGGATCACGAACCGCGTTTGCGGCATCGTGGAAAATCGCCAGCCGATGATCTGGTGGATTCTGTTTGTCCCTTCGGTGGCCTTGACCTTGATCATGGCGTCCTGTTTCGTTTATCTTATCTCGACTGGTGTCGGTGTCTGGGGTCAGAAGCAGCCAACCTCATGGGCTTGGGATATCACGAATTTCGTGTTCTGGATCGGTATCGGCCACGCTGGAACTTTGATCTCGGCGGTTCTTTTCCTCACGCGCCAGAAATGGCGCACTTCGATCAATCGCGCATCGGAAGCCATGACGCTTTTCGCGGTCATGTGCGCCGGATTGTTTCCCGCATTCCACGTTGGTCGTGTTTGGATGGTCTGGTTCCTGGCACCGGTTCCCAACGCGAATGCCATCTGGCAGAACTTCAAATCTCCGCTGCTCTGGGACGTGTTCGCGGTCTCGACTTACTTCACGGTATCAGTTCTGTTCTGGTATCTCGGTCTAGTGCCCGATCTCGCCACACTGCGTGACCGCTGCAAGAGCGGCCTGAAGAAGGCGCTCTACGGCATCTTCGCTCTCGGCTGGCGCGGCGGCAATCGCCAGTGGAACCATTACGAAATGGCTTATCTCTTGCTGGCCGCACTGAGCACACCGCTGGTGCTTTCCGTGCACTCGGTCGTGTCATTCGACTTCGCTACATCAGTCGTCCCCGGCTGGCACACCACAATCTTCCCGCCCTATTTCGTCGCAGGCGCGATCTTCGGTGGCTTTGCCATGGTGCTCACACTCATGATTCCAGCCCGCTCCATTTATGGGCTGCAAGATTTGATCACGATGAAGCACATCGACAACATGGCGAAGATCATCCTGCTGACGGGAACGATCGTCGGCTACGCCTATTGCATGGAGCTTTTCATGGCCTATTTCAGTGCCAATCCTTATGAAGGTCAGGCCTTCCTGCTGCGCGCACGCTACGGCCCTTCGGTCTG
>JAIOQF010000275.1 GCA_021413535.1 Verrucomicrobiota bacterium | reverse complement strand
TGGATATCTGTGAAAATGACAATCTGGTCGCATGGGAAATATTGTGAGAATATCGCATAAAACCAACAATTTTTAATGTCGCAATTTATTGATAATCAGACTAACCTTATCAAATAGTGCGACTCAAAATTGAAAATAGTTCGACATTTGAGAATCACCAGAGTATTATGGCGTTCTTTATGAGCAATTCCGCCATCTCTGACTCGCCCCGCACAGGCATCAAGTGGTGGCTCTGGCTTAATCTTCTCAGTTTAGATGCGCCGATTGTGGCCATCCTCTGGCAGTCAGCTCTGGCGCATTGCTACCGGGTGAATCTGCTGCCTGGTGCGCAGATCACCCTCTTTCTGGCGGTCTGGTTGATCTACATGGTGGACCGGGTGCTGGACAGTTACGCGCCGGTTTCGGCGGAACGCATGAGCGCTCGTCACGCATTTTACCGACGGAATCGCAAGCTGTTCAGCATGGTGGCGATTCCTGCGGCCAGTGTCTTGTTGGCGCTGCTCTCCTTTCTGACGATTCCCGCCGCCGTCATGGTTCGCGGTGCGACACTCGCTTTTGTGGTCGCGCTTTATCTCCTGCATTTCGCCGCCAGAAAACATCGCACGATTTATATCACGGGAAATATCATCATCTGCGCGCTGGGAATTGCCGCGTTGTGGTGGCTGCCGCTGCCTCCGAATTTCCGGCTCGGAGTTTCCAGCGGGTTGCTCGGCATGTTTGCCGTGGCCCTGACACCGCGCTGGCATGGCATTTTTCAAATGGTGCCCAAGGAATTGATCTGCGGCTATCTCTTCGCCATGGGTTGCTCGCTGAATGTGGGCTTTTATTCCATGGACGCTTATGCGCGACCGTTCTCGCCTGAAGTGCTGCTCATGGCGCTGCTCTTCACTCTGAACTGCGTGGCCATCGCGTGTTACGAACGCCAGACCGATGCGGCAACGGATCCGAACTCCATCTCCCAGACCTGGCCCGGCATCGTGCGCATGTATCCGGCGCTCCTCGTGACATTCGGTGTTTTCGCCGCCATCATCGTTCCCCGCGCGATTCATCCAGAGATGATTTCCCTGACATTAGCGGTGACCCTCAGCACCTTGTTCCTGGCCACGCTGCATGTCTTTGCCCGGCGATTCACACCCGAATTATCCCGGGTGCTGGTCGATGTGGCCGTGGCCTTGCCCATCGTGCTGCTGATCGCGCGGGCATAAAGATTCCAGCTGACACACGCAGAGCCACCCAGCTTTGGGTCGAGCGTGTCATTTGACGGCGGTCTGATTCATGACAGATTCATCACTCTTCATGAACATGAAAGCGCCCCTCTGTTTTCGCATCGTATTACTTGGACTGGCGCTGGCTGTTTCAAGCTGCGCAAACTATTCTTCCGTCAGTGAAAAGCGCCCCAAATTCCGAGCGGTCACGCCAGCCGGTCGGATCATCACCCGAGCTCTCGATCATCCCGCGAAGCAGCCTGAGGCGCAGATTGGCAGCTTCATTGATGCGGCGGCAACGGCCACAGCCATTCTGGAGAAAAACCCAGATGACCAGCAGGCCCGCAAGGATTACAATTTCGCCGTGGGCCGCATTTTCGAGGTCATCCACACCGCAGGCCTGCAACCTTGGAAAGCCCCGTTGATCTGCCCGAGTGCCAGCGGCAATTGGAGTTTCTCCGTGGCCACCGATGGGAAACCCGAGCACAATCCGTCTTACTTCCGAATTCTGCCTGCCGATCGTTATCAATTCCGCGGCAAGCTGGTGCATGAGCGGACCATGAAAGATGGCTTGGGCTCGCCCATGGTTATTGCCAGCGTCAGAGCAGGATTTGATCCCACCAAATACGATCCCTTCATCCAGGGCAAAAGCGTCTACTACGGTGTGACCGAAGTGTTGCAGTTCAAGGGTCGCAATTGCATCGCCGCCTACATCGATCCGCTGGCCACGGAAACTGTAAATTTTGCCGGCCATACTTATCCAGTCGCAGCGGATTTCACCGCGCCGCTGGCCTTGGCGCTGGCGGAACTGGCACCCCGGAAGACCGAAATCCAGCGCTTGGTGCACCCTGAAGAATTCGCGGCCAGCGCCCGGCTGGCGCGACTCCAGCCCTACGATCCCAGGAAAATTCCCATCCTTTGCATCCATGGTCTGGGAGATTCCCAGGCCACCTGGGCGCCCTTGATCGAATCTCTCCGCGGCGATGCCACCATCCGGCAAAACTACCAAATCTGGTTCTACAGTTATCCGACCGGTTACCCTTATCCCTTGATGGCTGCAGTTCTGCGTAAACAAATGGACGCCATCAATGCCTACCATGCCGGCCACAAAAAAATCGTCGTCATCGGTCACAGCATGGGAGGCATGATCGCCCGCACCTTGATCACAGACAGCGGCATGAAAATCTGGAATGCCTACTACGACATGCCGCCCGATAAATTGCCGGTGACACCTGAAACCCGCAAGGTTTTCGCCAGCGCATTCATCTTCCAGCATCGCCCAGAAATTTCCCGCGTGATCTATGCCTCAGCCTCCCATCGTGGCGCGGACAAGGCTACAGGAGTCGGTGGTAAACTTCTCGCTGGCTTTATCGGCGGCAATCCCACCGCACCCGAACTCGCTGGCGATCAGGCCAAAGCCATCAGCCTCATGAAACCCGATTACAGCGGCGATCATCTCAAACGCATTCCTAACAGCATCGACGCCCTCAAACCCGGCAACCGCTTTGTCATCACCATGGACACCATCCCGCCAACTCCGGGCGTCCCTTACAACTCCATCATCGGCGACCGCGGCAAGGGCGGTAATCTGAACCGCACCCCGCCCGTCAGCACCGATGGCGTGGTGCCCTACTGGAGCAGTCACCTCGACGGAGCTGAGAGCGAACTCATCGTCCCCAGTGGTCACTGGTCCAATCAGAACCCGCAGGCCATCGCGGAAGTGAAGCGGATCCTTATCAAGCATCTGGGCAAAAAGTGAATAGTTCTGCCGGGCACCCGTCTTAGTATATCTTCTCCATTTCATCTCCAGCAGGGAGCTGATAGCATTTCACCATCGTGCAACACCCATCGATTCCAGCGATCATGCTGGCGCTCGCCGCGCTGGTGCTCACCCCGATTCAGGCGCAGCAAGGCAAATCCGGGCTCGCAAGCGAACCCGGAACCATCCAAATCGAAGGTGTGCTGCCCAAGCCCATCAAGCTCACCGTCCTGGCCGAGTCGATCATCTATTATCAGAGCGATCTTCAGCGCGCTCTCGGCGGAATGGCCCCCGGCACGACGGTCCAGCTCCTCGCTATTAACGACATCGCGTGGAAAGTGCGCGGTCGCGCCCGTCACGGTGACGTCGCCGGCTGGATGCGGATCGCGGATCTCAAGTCACCCGATCCCAAGCTCGTAGAAAAACTCAAAGCCTACTGCGAACGGAAGAGGATCGTTGAGGAACTCATTCAAAAGCACCAGATTGCCGTCGGTCTGACCGTGGAAGAAGTAAAAGCCTCGCTTGGTCATCCCGCGCGCAAGTCATCCCGCGTCACCGCCACCGGTCGCGAAGAAACCTACGAATACAGCATCTACAAAAGCGTGCCCCAAGCCGTGACCGGCCGCGACCAGTCCGGCAACCTCGTGCAAAACATCATCTATGTGAAGGTGGAGACCGGGCGGCTTACCGTGTCTTTCCGTGAAGGCAGCGTCACCGAAATTCAGGAGACCCAGGGCAACACGCCTATTCCCGGTGGCGAAGTGAAAATCGTGCCCGGCCCCATCGTTGTTTTCTGAACCAAGAAAGAAAAGTCGATGGCTGAAAGCTGACAGTCCATAGCCTGAAAATTATGCTCATGCGCGCGCATCGAGCTATCTCTCTGAAGGTGATAGATCACGCCCGAAACGCACAGTTCGGTATCAGGTTGTTAGCTATCAACAATTCACTATCAACTCTGTTTTTAGGCTGAAGCTCAGGCACAAGTGGATTGACAGCGGGGCCGCAACCGGTAGCTTTCCGGGATATTTTTCGGCGAGGTAGCCAAGTGGTAAGGCAGGAGTCTGCAAAACTCCTATGCGACGGTTCAATTCCGTCCCTCGCCTCCACTCATTCAATATGAATGAGTCGGGTGGCTAATTGGGCAGTCGCGGATCAAAAAAAGAACGCTTCCTGCTTCGCGATCTTGATCATACGGAAATCAGGAAGCACGGAATTAAGCAGGTATGCGGAGGCGCGCTTAAGGCCGAAGACAGCGGACAGCTTGAACGCTTTTTGGCTGATTTCGATACCTGTGCAATATGCCGTATCAATCAGACGCGATCAATGCCATGAAGCAGCGGCGCACTTGCGCGGCGCTCGTTATTGCGAAACAGCATCGCGTAAAAGAAAGCACAGATCATAACGTAACTACGAGGCACAGAAGCTGGCTCTTGGCCTCACTCCCATGCCCCGTCGTTTTTGGGGTGTTGATTATTTCGCCGCGGGATTACTTCTTGTCCTTGTGGTGCTTGCTCTTCTTGGAATGGTCGTAATGGCCGCCATAGACGTATTTGCCGTCATGATAGTAGCGGCTGTCGTAGTCGTGTCCTTCGTAGGAAAACTTGCCGGTTTCGTATTTGCCACCGTAGTAGTAGCGCTTGTTGTAGAGGTAGTAGTCGCCGTCGTAATCGGAGGGAAGAGCATCGTAAATGCCAAATGAAACGTGGCCAGGAACGACAACATTTGCACCCGGAACGACAATGCGTGTATCTGCGTGGAGAAGAGGAGCAGCAAGACCAAAGGCCGCTGTCATAATCAATATGGATTTTGTTTTCATGACCGTTAGGCTAAGGCGGTGTTTGTTTGCTCGCCATGGGGTCAAACCCTACAATAGAACGCAGTCACGGCGCACACTGCGACACAGCTATGCGACACAGCTGCTGATGAAGAGGGTGGACATCCATTCCATTCAGGAGCGGCTCGGGCCATCACGGAAATTTACACGCAAGCGGTCACGCAAGCGGTGTGAGGCCATGCAGGAGGCGGTGCGCAGCCCGCTGTTTGATTTATGAGGGGCGCGGGGACATCTCTGCTTCGTAACATCATATCGTGATGAGCCAGAGCACGACAGGAAAACAATCACCCCGCATCACCGAGAATACACGGACGGTGTTGAGACGTAGAGATATTGTGTTTCATTGACCCCCATGTCCGCCGCCCCGCCTCTCACTGCCTTACCCGATACTCACGGCCATTTCGGTCCTTATGGCGGCATGTTCGTGCCGGAGACGCTGATGGCGGCGCTGCAGGAACTGACGGCGGAATACGAGCGCGCCAAAAAAGATCCGGGCTTCCAACAGGAACTCGACCGGCTGCTGGCAGAATATGTCGGCCGGCCCACGCCGCTTTATCTGGCGGAACGCTGGACGAAACATCTCGGCGGCGCAAAAATTTATCTGAAACGCGAAGACCTGCTCCACACCGGCGCGCATAAAATCAACAACGCGCTCGGTCAGGCCTTGCTCGCGTTGCGGCTGGGCAAGAAGCGCATCATTGCGGAGACCGGCGCGGGTCAGCACGGCGTGGCCACGGCGACCGTGTGTGCGCGCTTTGGACTGGAGTGCATCATTTACATGGGGCAGGTGGACATGGAACGACAGGCGCTCAATGTGGCGCGGATGAGATTTCTCGGTGCCAAGGTGGTGGCCGTGACTGCGGGACAGGCCACACTGAAAGAGGCGGTGAACGAGGCCATGCGCGACTGGGTGACGAATGTGCGCACGACGCATTACATTTTGGGCAGCGCGCTGGGTTCACATCCATTCCCGATGATGGTGCGCGACTTCCACCGCATCATTGGCATCGAATCCCGGCGGCAGATATTGGGGCGCGAAGGACGCTTGCCGGATTTGCTGGTGGCCTGCGTCGGCGGCGGCAGCAACAGCATTGGCTTGTTTCATCCGTTTCTCGAAGATAAATCCGTCCGCATGGTCGGTGTCGAAGCCGGTGGTGAAGGTATCAAGCCGGGCCGGCACGCCGCGCGCTTCCAAGGCGGTCAGCTCGGGGTGTTGCAAGGCACGAAGACCTGGCTGCTGGCGAATGACGATGGCCAGATCGAACTAACACATTCCGTCAGCGCAGGTCTGGACTATCCCGCGATCGGACCAGAACACGCGAACCTGCATGATGCCGGGCGCGTGGAATACCTTTTTGCCACGGACGATGAAGCACTCAGAGCCTTTCAGGATTTGTCGCAATTCGAGGGGATTATTCCCGCATTGGAAAGCGCGCATGCGATGGCTCATGTCACGAAAATAGCGCCGCAGATGAAGAGTGACCAAATCATCCTAGTGAATCTGAGCGGGCGAGGGGACAAAGATGTGGCTTCGGCCTCACGACATGTGTTTGGCGAGGAACTGAAGTTCTGATTGAATAGCCGAAAGAAACGAAAAGAGCAGAACCCATTTTCTTTAGTTTTTTTCGGCCATTGATCCTCTGACTCATGTCATCGGCAAATCCCATCGCCAAAGATATGCAAGTGCTGGATGCGCTGCTGCGGGAGAACGTCGCGCCGCATCTCCAATCTTCCATCTCCGATCTCCGGATTTTGAATCTCGCCTGCGGCCAGTGCGACGAGGCGGAGACGCTGGTCAAGTTCGGCCAAGCCGAGGCACAGGGTGAAGTGCGATTGATCGGTGCCGACATCCGCATCCGGGAAATCCTCCAGGCGCGCGAGCGTCACGCGAAGTTGCCTGCGGAATTTCTTTTGGAAGACGCCACCAAGTTGGGCGCGCACAAGCAGATCGAGGCGGACTTCAACATGGTGTTGTTGCGCCATCAGAATTTCTGGCACGGCCCGGACTTGTGGAAGAAAATTTTTGAGCAGGGCCTGGAGAAGACCGGCGACGACGGACTGCTAGTCATCACTAGTTATTACGATCAGGAGCATCAACTTGCTCTGGCCGCCCTGAAGGAGCTGGGCGCGGAATTGATCGAGACCAAGCATAATCTCCAAGCGCGAAAGCTGCGCAAGCCCGGCAAGTTCGTGGACAAACACATCGCCGTGCTGCGGCGGAAGTGAGGCACCAGAAACTGGCTCAAGCAGCCTTGACTTCCAGCTTCAACTCAGCGCGTTTGTCCATCTCCGCAGTCACTGCGGGCCAGCCGCCCTCTTTCTGGCGCTGGAAAAGATTCAGATAAATCGCGACCTGTTCGCCCGGGTTATCCTTGAGCATGGCGTCGATGCCGGCTTTTACTTTCTTGGCGTCGAGTTCATCAGGCAGATCGTCAACTTGCGCGCTGCCGTCGTGCTTGATGCCTGCGGCATCGAGGAACGCAATGAGCATCGGCGTTTTGGCCTTGAGCACCCAGAGTTGGAGAACTTGTTCGGTCACACCGTCATAAATTTTCCAGCCCAGATAAGGCACCAGCCAGTTCACGCGTTCGGCGGGCGATTTGCTGTTGAAATACTGCGGGCGCAATTTGCGCTTCATGCCGACTTCAAACAACGCCGTGGTGAAAGCATCCCGCGCTTCTTTCTGCATCCAGGCGAGGATTTCCGTGCGGAGTTCGGGACTGGCGGCTTGGTAGAGTTGGAAGGCTTTCATACGGGGCTTGAAAATGGGGTGCTCAGCTACCACCGCCCTCAGCAAGGCGCAAACAGTTTCACCTCTGCGCCCGCTGCACCAGCGCCCGGAACGCCGTGCCCGCGCCGTGTTCGTCCGCAAGAAAACGCAGGGCTTGGTCCTGACCAATTCGCTGTTCAAATCTACGCAGATACCGCGCCAGAAACTCGCGTTGAGTTTCTATGTTCGAAGCTTCCCAGCCGCACGACTCACCCCAGCGCAGGAGATCGGTGAAGTTCACATCAGCCGTGATGTCCTGCCGCCCCATGTTTTCATAAACCGATGCGCCGGTGAGCCGCTCATGCAGGAGATAAGCCCGCAACGTGCCGCGGGGCTGGCGATGGTAAAGCTGTGGAAACTCATCGCCATAGTCCAGCGTGAGCATTGCGCCTTGGTTCCATTTTGGTGCCCAGCCACGGAACCAAGACTGCGCAGCAGAACCGAGTTCGACTCGTTGTGGAAAGACTGAGGGCTGCTGCGACAGAGCGCTGAACTCAGGGCGTTCCTCTGCACCGATGGAAAGCGCACGCAGTTCTTCGATCCAGAGTCCTCCTTTCCAAGACAGCCAGACTTCACGCCATGCACTTCCATCCCACTCCGCGAGCGTGACCGGAAAGGCATCCAGCAGCTCATTGTGATAAATGAAAGCGCGACCGCCACAGGCCTCGAGAGCAGCGGGAAGATCATCGAACCACGTCACCGCCTTTCCGCCGAGGGTGGCCTTCTGCTGTGTCTGAAGCACCGGCGAACTCTCGACCATGAAGAACCGCAGCCGCCAGCGTGTAAAAAATCCCAATGCATGACGCAGCGACCGCATCAGCGAACCATCACCTCCGCCCACTTCGATGACCGTGCGCACATCGGGCGTATTTTTGAACTCCTGCACCAGCCAGCCAGCCACGGCTTCGCCCAACGCATCGCCGATGCCAGCCGACGTGGTGAAATCACCGCGCCGTCCGACAGTGCGAATTTGCCGTGCGTAGTAACCGCGCTGCGGATCGAATAATGCGCGGCGCATCCATTCCGAAAATGGCACGGCCTCGTTTGCATCTGATTCGCTGGTGATCATACAATTTAGCGGGCTGTAAATTGCGCGTGAATCCGCACCTCGCACGTTGAACATCATCCAAATGTGCGCAAGATGACGGATGGCAGGTTTCATGGATACCCTCACAGGCGCTCGCGATCCTCAGCGCATGGCGATGCGCGTGATTGCAGGTCTGGTCGTGTTCCGACTGCTCTATCTCATCCCCTTTGTGGCGCAGTTTGATCTGGCGGGCGATGAAAGTTATTACTGGGACTGGGGCCGGCAACTAGATTGGGGCTACTACAGCAAGCCGCCCATGATCGGCTGGCTCATGGGTCTCGCAGGCCGCCTTTCCGGCAACAGCGAATGGGGCATCCGCATCGGCGCGCTGACTCTGGGCGCGGCATCACTGGTGCTACTTTATTTTTTCGCCAAAAAACTTTTCGGCCCGCGCCCGGCTTTGATCGCCGTATTGCTCGCTGCGTTTACACCGGCCAATGCGGCGCTGAATCTGCTGCTTACCATTGATGCCCCGCTCGTGCTTTGCTGGACGGCGGCGCTTCTCGTATTCTGGTCGCTCACGGAAAATCCAGCGAACACATCGCGATGGATTTTGCTGACGATTATTCTCGGACTCGGTCATCTCAGCAAACAAATGATGCTGGTGTTTCCGCTCCTTATGATCTTGCACTGCGCGCTCAATCCAACTGTGCGCACGCTGCTGCGACGGCCAGCCTTCTGGATTTGCCTTTCGGTGTCTCTGCTTTTTCTCGCGCCCGTGGTCTGGTGGAATGCGCAGCACGATTGGGTGACGCTGAAGCACACGAGCCATCACTTCGCGACGAAGAAGACGGCCGGCTTGTTTGATCACCTTGGCACCTTCGGCGAGTTCTTGGGAGTTCAGGCGCTGGCATTCACTCCCATCACCTGGGTGTTGATGATCTCTGCTGTGTTCGGCGGAATCTGGAAATGGCGCGCGCTCGATGTGAAGGAGCGCTACCTCGTGATTTTTTCCGGGCCGGGCCTGATGATATTTGCCCTGCTGTCATTCAGACAAAATGTAAATCCCAATTGGCCCGCTGTGTTTTATCTCGGCGCGTCGGTGCTCGCCGCCGCCTGGCTGGATCGCGTGGCGCTTCATGTCCATCCCTGGACACGGATGCGCGGATGGCTCCGGCCTGCACTGCTGCTCAGCATCATTTTATCTGCCATGATGTATTTGCTGCCCTTCGCCATTGGCTGGGCCGGTCTGGCGGGCAATGACAAATTTGATCCTCTGCTCCGACTGCGCGGATGGAAAGAGGTCGGCATTCAAGCGGGAGGGTTTCTGGAGAAAGTTCCCCAGCCGAAAAACACTTTTGTTCTGGTGCTGGCTCATCGTGATCACGCAAGCCAGCTCGCCTTCAACATGCCCCAGCAGCCTCGCGTCTACCGCTATGTCTATCGTGATGTGCTGGAGTCGCAGTATGAAATCTGGCCCGGCCCCGAGGATTTCACCGGGTCACACAGCGATGCGCTCCTCTTCATTCCGGTCGATCGGCGCGGACCGGCCGAGCCAGAGATTCCAGTATCACTGACACGCCAGTTCGACAGCATCGATGCGCTTGGTGAAATTCGCGGCCCAATCGGCGACCATGCCGAACGGATCTACAAGGTTCATCTTCTCCGGCACTTGAATTTTTGGGCGCCGCCCCTGCGACCTGATCCCGCTGCTGAACCGGAAAACGCGGATGCGAATTAGCGGCAGATATCTTCTGGCCCGAGGTTATCGCTTCTGAAATTCAGCGTTCCCGGTTTTTTTGAACCACTCATCACGCTGGCGGCGCAGTTCCTCCAGGCGCGAGGCCAGCATGTCCTGGCTTTGGCTGGCCTGCTGCACGAAGTGATTGTTGCTGCCGAAATTTTTCCACGGCCCATCGGGTATTTCCTGGATGTCCACGAAACGCCAGTCGCATTTTCCGCCGCTTTTGAAGCCGAGATAATCGCGCACTGCAGGCGAGAGATCGATGCCCGCGCCATCGTTGTGCGGATTCGCGGGGCGGGCCCCGCCGAAAACATACGATGCATCATTGGTCAAAAACGGGCCGCAATCGCTCCATTGCCCGTAGCAGATGCGGTCGCCGAAACGAATGGCGACCCAATGATCGCGACAGACGGACTGGCCGCCTTTTTTGAAAACTTGCTTGAACCAGGGAATCACTTTGACCGCTTCCTGCTTGGTTGCGCTGTAATCTACGCAATCATTATAAGGCAAAGCGACATAGAATGGATTTTGCTTGGGCACGAAATTCGCGGGCCGGTAATCCGCCGCCCGTTTATCCGGATCATCGAAGCCGCCGAAATTTGCCTGCCATGATGTATCCCAAGAGCTTTTGTGATTCGGGGTGGGATTGTTGGCCGTGGAAGCTTCGCCGACCCAGAACACCGTGGCCACAATATCTGTTTTCCACGGATACTTGGTGTAAGTCGTGCGCGGCAAGGTGGGCGCGAACACGCGCGGCAGCGCCTGAAAAGATAAAGGTGGCGGCACCTGGTTCGCAATGGAAAGCGCACCAATGGAGGCGCTGCCACTGGTGATGTTGGCTGAAGCGGCCGGTGCCTGTTTCTGCGCCTGCACGTTGTTTCCCGCAGAAAGAAAAACAACGAACGCGGCCCAGTATATTATGGGTTTAGTCATACTCATCATTCGCGCCATCAAAGTCGTCCTATTCTACCACTTAAATACCGTCTTTGGCAACCAGTGTGTGGATATCATGCGTTGGGAAATGTCTGGAAAATACAAGCAATGTATTCATTCGGGCAATGAAATCGGATGAGATGTGACTCAGGCCGCGAAGATGCGTTCTCAATATCTGCGCAACACGGTATCTGTGGGCGGCTTGCTGTTGTCCGGCTCCGGAAAATCCAAGGTGTAATGCAAGCCCCTGCTTTCGGGGCGTCGCAGCGCGCAATCCACGATGAGGGATGCGGTCTCCACCA
Organism: Verrucomicrobiota bacterium; assembly: GCA_021413535.1. Classification (GTDB taxonomy): domain Bacteria; phylum Verrucomicrobiota; class Verrucomicrobiia; order Verrucomicrobiales; family Verrucomicrobiaceae; genus VFKE01. The sequence goes on along the minus strand of JAIOQF010000275.1, from coordinate 5,351 downwards.
GATTGCGCAGCTCCAGCACTTCGCTGGTGACGCTGAAGTTCCAATAAAATTCCTGCACCTCGCGCTTCAGATTTCGCAGGCGCGCAGCGGCCCGCTGAAGTCGCTTGGTGGTGCGGACGATGGAAACGTAGTCCCACATCAGGCGGCGGATTTCATCCCAGTTGTGATAGATGACGACCAGCTCATCAAGGCTCTGCGCATGACCGCTCTGCCACGCAGGCAGATCATAATGTTGCGGCCCGGCCGTGCGTTGCAACGGCATCTTGAGCAACAGGTGATCCACCGCGCGATGCGCCACCACGACACACTCCAATAGCGAGTTGCTCGCAAGTCGGTTCGCGCCATGCAGGCCAGTGCAACCGACTTCTCCCACGGCGCACAGACCGCGCAGGGAGGTGGCGCCATTCACATCGGTGCGCACGCCGCCGCACTGGTAGTGCGCCGCTGGCACGACGGGGATCGGCTCCTTGGTCATGTCGATGCCCACGCTCAGGCAGGTATGATAGATGTTGGGAAAATGTTCGATGACGAAATCGCGCGGCTTCTTGGTGATGTCGAGAAAGACACAGGGCCCACCGGTGCGCTTGATCTCGTGGTCGATGGCCCGGGCCACGATGTCGCGCGGCGCGAGCGAACCGCGTGAATCATAACGCTGCATAAATTCTTTTCCGTCCTTGCCGACGAGCACCGCGCCCTCGCCCCGCATCGCTTCAGAGATGAGAAACGAACGTTGCTGCGGATGATAGAGGCAGGTCGGATGAAACTGGATGAACTCCATGTCCGCGATGCTCGCGCCTGCGCGCCAGGCCATCGCCACGCCGTCGCCGGTCGCGATCATGGGATTGGTCGTGTATTGATAAACGCGACCGCAGCCTCCGGTCGCGAGCACCACCCGGTCACTGCGCAAAGTCACCACTTCTCCACTGAGTTCATCCAGTGCATAGAGACCGAGGACGCGATCTTCGCTGGCGAAACCGAGCTTGCCGGTGGTGATCAGATCGATGGCATAGTGCTGCTCCAGAAATGTGATGTTCTTTTCCGCGCGCGCCGCGGCGATGAGCTTTTCACTCATCTCCCGGCCCGTGATGTCCAAGTGATGCAGCACCCGGCGTTTGGTGTGTCCACCTTCACGTGTGAGATCAAATTCCGTGTGACCGTTGACCTCGCGTTTATCAAATGAAACACCGAGCGACACCAGTTCCGCGATGCGGGCAGGCCCTTCGCTGACGATGGTGCGAACGACATCTTCTTTGCAAAGTCCCGCGCCAGCTATCAGCGTGTCTGATACATGCTGGTCGATGGAATCTTCACCGCTTTGCACACAGGCGATGCCGCCCTGGGCCCAGGCGGAGTTCGAGTCCAGGGCTAATTTTTTTGTCAGGAGCGCGACACGACCGTGCCGCGAAGCATGCAACGCGGCCGTGAGGCCGGCGGCTCCGCTGCCGACCACGATGAAGTCGTATTCCTGCATAAGAGGCTTTCGTTGCGATGGGGACACGATGCAAGCCCAAGACCGACGGGTTACAGCTCAAGATTGTCGATCAAGCGGGTGCTGCCAAAGTAAACGGCCGTCGCCATCAGACCGGCTTCACATTTTTCATTCAGCGGTTCCAACGTCGCGCGATCTACGCAGGCGATGTAATCCAGCCGATGGAGCGGCGCGAACTGGTTGAGATGATTTGTAAATATTTTCTGCAAAACTTCAGCGTTGCGCCCGCCGCTCATCCAGTGTTCCCGGGCTTTCAGCAGAGCCTGCCGGATCGCCGGTGCTTGTCTGCGTTCCTCGTCATTCAGATAGCGGTTTCTCGAACTCATGGCCAGGCCGTCGCTTTCACGCACCGTTTCACAGCCGATGATTTTGACGGGCACATTCAAGTCCCGCACCATGCGTTTGATGATCGCGAGCTGTTGGTAATCTTTTTTACCAAAGACGGCATCGTGCGGATTGATGAGGTTGAAGAGTTTCAACACCACGGTGCAGACGCCATCGAAATGACCGGGCCGGCTGGCACCGCAGAGAATTTTTGAAAGCCGTGTTTCCAGCACGATGATCGAACGATCAGCGGGATACATTTCCTCCGCGCTGGGCGCAAAAATTACGTCCACGCCCACGCTTTGGCATTTGCCGGCATCGGACTCCAGATCACGCGGATATCTGGCGAAATCTTCCTGGGGACCAAACTGCAACGGATTGACAAAGATGCTCACCGCGACGCAGCCGTCGCTTCCCGCGATGCGCCGGGCCTCGCGCATCAACTCGAGATGTCCTTCGTGCAAGGCACCCATGGTCGGCACCAACACCACGCGCGATTTTTGCGCGGAGCGCCATTCGCGCAACTCTGAGATGGTTTGTAGCAGCTTTGGCATCCGTTCTCACCCATCGAGCGTCCAGCCCTCGCGGTATTTCCGACCGAGTAATTCATTGGCTTCGGGACAGTCGGTGACTTTGCCCGCAACACCGTCATACGAGATTTTCTTGCCGACTCGATAAGCCACCAGACCCAGCAGCATTTGCTCGATCATGTTGCCGCTGTATTCAAAGTCGCAGGCGGTTGGTTTGCTGGGATCTTTGCAGGCCTCGAACCACTGCTTCTGAAAGTGGCCGATGTTCGGCAGCACCGTTTCATTGGTGCGCGGTTTATAGTAAGTCAGGTCTGCGGTGTCGCCGAAGGGCACGATGATGCGGGAGTCGAAGTCGGAGATAAGGAAGCCCTTGGAGCCCTTGAACATCGCGCCGTGGCCGATTTTTGTCAGATCGATCTCGGGTTTCGGGGAACGCGGCATCGCGCCGCCCTGATACCAGCTGACGCGGAGAGGACCGCGCCAGTCGTTGGCGGGATGTTCGAAGTGCGACTCGCACTCGACCGGGGTAACATCGGGGTTGAACGCTTCGCCCTTGGCTTCGGCGGATGTTGGCAGCTTGGCGTCCACGGCGTTCCAGAGCAGATCCATCGTGTGACTGCCCATGTCGCCAATCTGGCCGGCGCCGAAATCCCAAAACATGTTCCATTGCAGACAGTTCGCACCAGCGCCGCCTGAGAAATACGCCGGATTGTAGTCATGATACGGCGAAGGACCGATCCACAAATCATAATTGAAGCCCTCGGGCGGCGCGCCTTCGCCAGCCGGATAGCCGGGACGGCGAATCTTCCGGTTGCCCCAGGCGTAAGCATTTTGGAGGTCACCGATGGCACCATCGCGCACGAGTTCACGCACGCGGTTGAAATTCTGCATCGCGTGACGTTGCATGCCGACCTGCGTGGCCAGCTTGCCTTTTTTCGTGAGCCATTTCGCGCGGACGGTCCGGGCTTCGTTAACGCTGATGGCGAGCGGTTTTTCGCAATAGACGTGGAGTTCGCGATTCAACGCCCAGTTGGCGACGAAGGCGTGCGTGTGGTCGGCGGTGCAGCACACAACGGCATCAAGATCCTTTTGTTCAAGGCATTTGCGCCAGTCCACATACGTCTTGGCATTGGGGAAGCGTTTCAGGGCGTCCGGGAAGCGCTTCTCATTCACGTCGCAGAGCGCCACCACATTCTCTTCTGACAAAGAGTCGTAGTGTGCCAGGCCTCGACCCCAGACGCCGATGAGAGCGATGTTAAGTTTGTTGCTGGGGGCATTCTTCCCGGCGCGGAGTCCGCTGGGGAGCAGAAAAAATCCAGCTCCGGTGGCGGCTTTGTTGAGGAATTGACGGCGTTTCATGGGTGATGATGATGTTCGTTCACGGCTTTCATTTCATGAGAACATCCGCGCATCGTATTGATGGCGAGGGGCTGAGCAAGGAATTGTTTCCGCCGACAACGCAGCCACATGCGGGGTCGCGCCCCAATTACCCAATCCGGAAAGGAACCCGCGAAACAATCGGAAGCCAAGGTGTTAGTGCCAGTGAACACTTTTGGCACTCCGCTGCCCTGAACCATTATCAAAGAGCAGTTCAGACCGCCTTGAGTGAGCAACTAAAGCGCGCCCGCATTCGATGAATCAATTCGGAAGGTCGCCGACCTCCACTATAGCTTGCCCATCGTCTCGCGCCCGCGGCGCTTGGTCTCGGCGTCGTCTTTGCCCACTTCGGGCATCGACAAGCCCTTCTCAATATACCGCCGGGCTTCCTTGGTCTGCCCCATCTGCGCGTAGGTGCGGCCGAGTTCGATGTAATGAATGAGCCGGTTCGGATTAAGTTTGATGGCCGTCTGAAAGCATTTGAGCGCATCGTCGTTCGTGGCTGGTGGCACGCCGCCGTAGGCCACCTTGGCCATGGCCCTTGTGAAGAAGCCGACATCCGCCAGCCGCTGGTGCCAGCAGCCGAGAATATGCCAGGCCAGATCTTTGCTGGGGTCAAGTGCGATGGCCTTGTCAACTTCCGCTTTCACCTGGCGCGAGGCTTCCAGCTTCTGTTTGTTGCCCAGCATGGGTGTCATTTTTGCGTTGCTGATGGCTACGGAAAGATGAGCCTCGGAATCATTCGGAGCCAGCTTCACAGCACGTTCTGCATAGTCCTTGCTGATGTAGCCGAGCCTGATCTTCTCCTCCGGCTTCGTCGCGTCCTGCATCAGATGGCGGTATTGTCGCGCGATGTGCAAGAGGATGTCCACGTTGTCCGGATCCATCTTTTCCGCTGGCAGGTAGAACTTAAGGGCGTCACCCGGTTGAAATTTCAGGTCGCAGGCTTCGCCGCTCGCCATGAGTTCGACAGCGGTCTGCGCCTTCCCTGCCAAGGAGGATAGTAACAGCACTGAGGCCATGATAGATGCCCTGATGGAAGTAGAGGAAGCTAGGAGTCGCATAGGTATTACTTTGGTTAAGGATGATGCCTTCTAAACGGTGAGCCGAAAACAGCCGAATCACTACAACTGGCAACCAGCACGTGGAGGTTGGACTTGAGGGGGCGACCGGCGTTCAAAAATTAAGGGAAGCTTACCCCGGACCGGTCTCTAGGCTGGCTGTGGGGGTGGGTCTTATAACATTCATTACCAATAACTTGCATCCTTTTAAACCCGTCCTACTAATCGCAGGCGTGGATAGAATCTACTCTCTCAACCAAGTGTGAGATCAAATTTCTTCACGGATGCCATGCTTGGGTTGCAACAAAATTGGCACACAATTTCACGAATATTTTCTAGACTATTTTTAATGAACGCTTCATAAACTGGTTTTGCCGTCCTTATTCTCATCATTCGTTATCCGGGGAGTCGAAAAAATTACACCCACAACCATCCCGGATTCGCCATGCTGAATTTCGCCACGTCCATTCTCCAGGACGGTGCGACACGACAAGTCGGAGATACCAACCAAATAACAAAATAGACAACCATGAAATCGATTCAGACCGCATTCAAATCTCTCGCCGTCAT
>JAIOQF010000252.1 GCA_021413535.1 Verrucomicrobiota bacterium | reverse complement strand
AGCCTTCAACGGAAAAATAAATGCGGTGATCACCGGCACGACAACGATAGAGCTTGATCTTCCCGTGCGAGATGACGCCAAAGCGCGTTGTGAGCCGGTCTTCCTGTTTGACATCTTCGGGCTGGATGTTCAAGGCCTCCAAGAGCGAAAACTGCAGGGGCGTGGGCAGTCGCGAGAGTTCCGCCGCGCTGATTTCATTGAAAACAATCTGTAGCATCGGTTCACGGTAGCAAGATGACGGGCGGTGCAAAGCGCAAATTGCCCGTGCTTTCCATGTGCCAGCTCATCAACCTTATGCTAGTTTCGCGAGTCATGGCCGCGCCTTCCTATCAAGATTACGAATGGGGTAATGTGCGTCGCTCGTCGTTCCAGATCGAGCGCTGGTCGTGGAGCCTGCGCTGGTGGTTTTGTGTGGCCATCGTGCTGGCGCTGGCCTTTCATTGGTGGCTCTATTTTCTTTTCAATAATCTCGAACTTGGCCGGCAGTCCATTTCCCTAGGATTGCAGGAAAAATCGCGACCCGAGCGATTGGCGATCAGTCCGGAACTGCTCAAGGATCAGAAGGCGATCCAGCATATTCCAGACATCCTGGCACCTTCGGACCGACCGCCGGAACCGCAGGTGAAGGCGGACATTCAAGACATCGTGGACATGCTGCCGCTGGACAAGCCCATCGACCTCACGCCGCAGGTCAGCAAGATCACCAATTTCATTTCGCCCGACAACCTGCCCCAGGCGCAACAACCCGCACAGGGGCCATCACTGGCTTCGGTCGCGGACAACCTGCCTGGTCCAGATCTGGCCGCTGCAGCCAGTGCGCTCAAAAGCTCCATCTTGAGCAAGCCAGTGAGCAGCAAACAGCTCTTGTTACCTGGAAATCCGCTGGATAATAAAATCGATAATCTCGACAGCAAGCTGCTCGATCATTTGAATCACCAGTCCGACGCTGGCAACGCGGCGGCGAAACGCGTCCAGGGTTTCAGCAATCTGGACGACCTCATGTCTCGCGGCGGCAAGCTGTCCAGCAGCACCGCGCCGATCTTGATGCCCACGGATCTGCTCTTTGAATACGGCAGTGATGTTCTGGCGGAGAATGCGCGGCTCAGCATGATGAAGCTGGGACTGCTCATCATGCGCAATCCCAACAGCCGCTTCATCATCGAGGGTCACACCGACTCCTTCGGCACGGATGAATACAATTTTAACCTCAGCCAGCGCCGAGCAACCGCAGTGGTCAACTGGCTCATCTCATCGCTGCGGCTCGACACCGGCCGCGTGGAGGCGCTTGGTCTGGGCAAGACTCGTCTCCTGGCATCGCCCAACGGCAGCATCGCAGAGCAGGCGATCAACCGACGGGTGGAAATCAAAGTGCGGCCGATGCGCTGACATGGGAGACCGGTGATGGCGGAGCAACCAGCGGCGCAGAGCGAAGGAAAAAACGGATGGTGGAAACGCCCGTGGTTCCGCTGGCTGGTGTTTCTGGAGCTGCTAACACTTTTCTGCTTTGCCTATGTCAACATCGGTGGACTGCTCATTGAGCAGACCAATCATACGAGCAAGCAGATGCAAGAGGGTGATCAGCTTCACAACATGCGCCTGGCCACCGAGGTCCGGGCTGATCTGCACCCGGATTATCACAGTGGTTTCATGACGCCGCTGTCGAATATTTTTCCGCATCGCACGGATGGCGTGGTGAATCCGCTCTGGCCGTGGGTGACTGCGTGGTTCATCGACACCGGCCATACGATTGATGAAGCAGATATGACGGCTGCACGCGTGTCGGATCAGACCAGAACGCTGTTCAATCGCGGGCGCTGGTTTCATCTTTTCATGACCTTGGGCTTTCTGGTCATGCTCGGCATCGCTGCCTGCCGCCTTTTTTCACTTCCTGCGGCGTGCAATCTGGTGCTGCTGGGCGGTTTGGGTGCGCTGCTGCCGCGCGCGGCATATTTCCAGCCGGAACCGCTTTATTATGTGCTCTTTTTTCTAACGTGGGTGGCCTGTGTCTCGGCGCTCAAGCGCAATTCCCTCTGGGTTTATGGGATGATTGGCGTGCTGGGCGGAGCAGCCTATATGGCCGATGAATCCATTATACCGTTGCTCGCGGTATTTGTGGGCTTCAGTTCGCTGCGTTGTGTTTGGGAAATATTATCAGCCCGAAGGCGCGGCTTGATGCTCAGCAGCACCCATCTCTGGCACTGGCGGAATCATCTAGTGGGATTGGTGGTGCTGATGGCAGCCGGCCTCATGACCATCGGCCCGCGATTGAGGGACGCGCATGAAAAATTTGGTGATCCATTTTTCAGCTACTCCCGCTGCTGGCTGTGGCTGGACTCCCCTGCTCAAGCTCACGAATGGAAGATGCAGCACCAAACGCGTGAGTCCTTGACTGCAGTATCACCATCGGAGCGCCCTTCACTTGCAAACTACTGGCGCACTCACTCCCGCGAGGAGATTTCTTCACGGCTGTGGAATGGCACCTTCGGAAAGAATAATGGCGACACGGAAATCGTTGGTCGAGTGCCGGAGTTTTTCTGGCCGCCGCAGAGCCAGCACGGCAAGAACCTCGACTCATGGCCGGGCTGGCGCGGCATCCTTGAATGGCGCGGTCTGTATCTCGGCTGGCTGGCGCTGATTTTGCTCGCGCTGCTGGGTGCAGTCGCGGCCGTGCCCAAGGCGCAACATGCGGGCCACTTCGTTTTCCGACATGGCACGGTCACCATCGTGCTTTTCGCCTTCGGGAGTTTCGCTGTTTATTCACTGGCCTGCGGATTCAATGCGCCGATCGCGGGTGGCAGCGGCGACCGTTTCATGCTCGCACTCTATCTCCCGCTGGTGTTCAGCTTGATCATGGGCGCAGAAGCGATTATCCGTCGCATCCGGCGGCGCCAAGGCAGCCCTTGGATCACCCGCAGCTACTTGCTGGCCCAATGGATTCTTTTCGCCGCGTTGACCTGGCGCGTGATTGAAATCATTCGCCTGCCAAAATTTTTCAATGAATAAACTGCATGGCCAAAGCCCCTCCATCGCTCCTGCTCTGTTTTGATTTTGACGGCACCCTGGTCAATCATGAAGGTGATCCCCAGTTTCATCCAGGGCTGGGCGACCTGTTGCGTGAATTCCGCCAGCGCGGTGCCGCCTGGGTGGTGAACACCGGCCGCGGTCTCCAGCAAACTCTGGAAGGACTGGCCATGCACAGCATCTTCATGCTGCCTGATTATATCATCGCCCAGGAGTGCGAAATTTACCGGCCTGGTTTTTTTAAACCATGGAAGGACTACGGCTCCTGGAACCGGAAGGCACGTTCGGCGCACCAGCACTTCGTGGAAAGACATCGGCCGTTTCTCACCGCCATGCAGCGGCACGTCACGGAAAACACCAGCGCCGAGTTCCTCATGGGAGATTTGGGAGAAGTGGGAATTGTCGCCAAAGATGAATCGGATCTGGACGACATCTGCCAGGTTATCAGCACTCACCATGCGATGCATCATGACATCGGCTATCATCGCAACGGTCGCTACCTGCGTTTCGCCCATGCGGACTACAGCAAGGGCACCGCGCTGCGCGAACTCGGCCGGTTGCTCAGCATCCCCCGGGAGCGCATCTTCGCGGCCGGTGACAATTACAATGACCTGGCGATGCTCGATCAGCGTGTCGCCGGATATATCGCCTGCCCCGGCAACGCACTGGAGCCAGTCAAGGCCCGGGTGCGCGCGATCCGTGGATTCGTTTCAGAAAAACCCGCCAGCGAAGGAATGATCGAGGCCTTGGAGCATTTTTTTAGAAAGAAGCCCTCCAAATAACCGCAGCAATGTGGCTGCGCTCAGTGTGGCGCAGCGTGTTCCAGAATGAATTTCACTACGGGAGTGGAATCGTCCAGACCATGAGGATGGTGACCAACACCGGGTTTATGAATGATTTCGAATGTGCCGCCCAGCGCACGATATCGTTCGCCGACAATGACGGCGTTCTCCGCAGGCGGAACCGTATCGTCCGCATCGCCGACCACATGGATCAGCGCGACCTTGGCCTTGGCGAGTGGTTCGAGGCGGTCGATGGGATTGCCGGTATAAGCCAGCGCCTCAGCTTCGTCTTTGAATCCGTAGTTCTTGATCAGCGAGGTCCAGTCGCCCTTGCTGCCCTTGCCTTTTCCCTTCCCACCGGGCCAGCTTTTGAAATCGCAGACCGCCGCATCACCATAAATGACAGAAACGCGATCCGGATATTCCGCTGCGAAGCGATACGCGTAGAGGCCGCCGCGGCTGATGCCGATGAGCGCGGCTTTTTTCGCCAGACCTTTTGCGACGAGCAGTTCGTAGAAAGCATTGAAGTGCTTCACCGCGTTGGGACTGCCGAAAGTGTTGCCAACTTTGATGTGAACGTGATGAAAGCCGGCGGCAAGGAGTTGCGGCGCGGCGCAGCGATCCGTGAAGGCGTCGGGAAACTCCATGCACCACGACCACGGCTTGCCAGGAAGCGCGACCTTGGGCTCCACCACCCAGGCCTGACAGCCATCGACTTCAAACTTGTGCTGCTTGAATCCACGCCACTCGCCGATGGTCTCGCCGGGAAAAACCAGCTCCGATGCCGCAGGCGGTTCGGCGAATGCGTGGCTGCAGACAAGGATGACCGCGGCGAAAACAATCGGCGCGCCTTTCATTACTTGGCTTTCTTTAGAATGCCTTCGAGCGTCTTGGCAAAACTTTCAGGCGATGATGAACCCACCTGCTGGCCGACTGACTTGCCAGTGGAATCGAGGAACTCGATGTGGGGAATGCCGTTCACATTGAATTTTTTCATGTCTGCCGCATTGCTGCTGTCATCCGCATCAAGGTAAGCCCAGATGAATTTCTCGAGATAGGGCTTCACTGCCGCACTGGGATAGACATCTTTTTTCATCGTCTGGCACGGGCCGCACCAGACCGCAGAAAAGATGGCAATAACGGGTTTGTTAGTTTCCTTGGCCTTGGCGAGCGCATCAGAAAGTTTGTGCTCAAATGCGGGGCTTCCCTTCGGGAAGTCTCCCGAGAAAGCGGTGGTGGAAACGAAGAATATCAGGGTGAATAATGCAACGAGTGTTTTCATGGTTGGTTTCAGTTTGAGGTTCAAGATCAGGAAATATTCCAATAAATTCAAATTACGACTTGGAAGGTTCAAAGCTCACGATGGCGAATTCCTTCAGATGTTCGCCCAATGCGACTTCGGCATCGTTCTTGGTGAGACTGCTGCTGGCAGAACTGAAGGTCACTTTTTGCGAGCCTGGCTTCTCCGCTTTGGCGAATTCGACTTCCCGGACTCCGGGCAGTTTCTTCATGGCAGCAGTGACCATGGCCTTGCAACTCTGGCAGACGATGCCGGTGACGACGGCGGTGTATTTCGTCTGAGCGACATCCCCGGCACGAAGCAGCGTGCCGATACCCAGCAGCGAGACGAGAAGCAGAAGGCGCATGATGGTGTTTTGATAAAGATCAAGAAAAAACCGGAAGCCCGGCGTGGGCCAGGCATCCGGTTTGATTCATGGTGTCGGAATTAGGACTTGTCGGTTTTTTCGCCAGCCTTGACCCAACCGGAGATACCAGCGGACATATGCTTCACATTCGTGTAGCCAAGGGCCTTGGCCGCATTGGCGGCACGAGCGTAGGCACCGCAGGATGGGCCGCCGCAATAGGCGATGACCAGCGCGCCCTTGTCGGCTGGCAGCTTGGAAGCGAGGTCACTTTTGATGGTGGCGAAATCCAACGCACCGGGAACGTGTCCCTTTTTGTAGGACTCGGCACCGTTGACATCGATGATGGTGGCTTTTCCTTCAGCGATGGCTTGTTTCACTTCAGGTATGGTGACATCTGGAAATTCACCAGCGTAAGCGCGAACGCCAAAGAGTGCGGTGACGGCGAGGAGACAGAACAGTTTCTTCATGGTTGGTTTGGTTTATAGTTACTATTTTTTGAATTTGGAGACATCGAACAGACGATGCGGGGTTCATTTTTGTTCAGTTAATTTGAAACAAAAGTAGGCCCGCACCAGCACTCAATACGATCTGGATCGGGAAATGTTGCACTTTCTTCTGCTTTTAATTATCAGGCTCATGAAAGTGTTGAGGATTTTTACCAGCCAATTATTACCCGGCGGATTTCACTCGATTTTTTCGTCAGCAGACTCGCGCAGTTTCTTCCGCAAAGTCGCCCGATTCATATCGAGCACCCGCGCCAGCAACGTCGGTTTGTCCTCAAAACGCGGCAACAGCATGGCGAGAAGCCGGCTCTCGAGTTCATCGTGGATGGCATTGTAATTCAGTTGTTGCCCGAGTTTTTGATCCAGCCATTCTGACAACGCCGCATCGAGCCGTCCCACTGAAACTGGGCGCGTGAGAGCGCCCGCACGCAACTCTTCCGGAAGATGCTGCGGCAGAATCGTGGCGCCGCCACAGACCGCCACTGCATATTCCAGCGCATTGCGCAGCTCGCGCACATTGCCTGGCCAATTGTGACGCATGAGCAGATCGAGCGCATCGTCCGAGAGCGCCGGCCTCCGGTCCTTTACGATTCCAGCAAGCAGATAAGCGCCAAGGGCCGGCAGATCGCTAATGCGCTCCCGCAGCGACGGCAGCTTTACCTCCAGCACCCGCAAACGATAAAGCAAATCTTCGCGAAACCGCTTCTCGGCCACCGCTTGCGTCAGATCCTGGTTCGTTGCGGCTATGATCCGTAAATCCACCCTCAAATCCTCGCGCCCACCTACGCGCGTGAAAACTTTTTCCTCTACAAACCTCAAAAGCTTCATCTGAATCGAAGGCGGAATTTCCGCAATTTCATCAAGAAACAAAGTCCCGCCCGCCGCCCTCTCAATGTGCCCGGACTTCGTCGCGACCGCGCCGGTGAAAGCTCCCTTTTCGTGCCCGAACAGCTCCGCTTCCAGCAGTGTCTCCGGCAGGCTGGCGCATGACAACGTGATGAATGGCGCGGCATGCCGGCGGCTGTGCCGATGGATCACGCGAGCAGCGAGGGATTTGCCGATGCCGGTCGGTCCCGTGATCAACACCGGCGCTTCCGACGCCGTTGCGTGCGCGATCGCGGCGAATGCCGGCTGCATCGCGGGCGATGAGCCGATGAGCAGCGGTGCTATGAAAATATCGGCAGCAGACTCTCCTGCAGGTTGAATGGAAACTCCGGTCTGCAACACGGCGTGAACCGTCTTCTCCAGTTCACGCAGATCGAGCGGTTTCACGAGATAGCCTGACGCGCCACGTTTTTTCGCTTCCACGGCATTCTGCAAATTTCCGTGCGCGGTGATGATGAGCACCGGCAGCACGGCATCTTGCTCCCGGATGCGGGCCAGCACTTCCAGACCGCTCATGTCCGGAAGTCCGATGTCGAGGATTACGAGCGAGGATTTTTTCTGCGCGACTTTCTCAAGTCCGAGCGCGGCGGATGCGCACGTCACCGCCTCGTGCCCCATGCGTTTCATCGCCGCGCTCAGGGCAGATGCCAGCGCAGCTTCGTCTTCGATGATGAGAATTCGGGACATGGGGAAGGGCAAACTACAGGGCAACCATTACAAAACACAAACTGGAAGTCGCACCGTGACGCAGGCCCCTCCCCCCGTGCGGTTCACCACGTTCAAATCCCCGCCATGGGCCTTGATGATTTCATTCGCCACGCTTAGGCCGATGCCCATGCCGCCTTCCTTCTCGCTGAAGAAAAACTCCGCACAACGCGCCAGCGCGGTCTGAGAAAATCCCGGCCCTTGATCGGCAAATAACACTTCCACCATTGTATCTCCAACCCTCCACCCGCTGACTTTCAGCACGCCCCCGCGTGGCATGGCCTGCACAGCATTCATGATAAGATTGGAAAACACCTGTGCGAGCCGCCGGCGATCACCCTGGATGACGAGATTATCATCCATGCAAACCTCCGACTCCACCCGCGCGTGTTCCAGTTGCATGCGGTGAGCCAACAGTGCTGCCGCGATCAGTTCCCCCAAGACTATCGGTGACATCGCGGGTGGCTCCGGCCGACTGAGGAACATCCACTGATTCACAAGTTCCTCGAGCCGCTCCGCCTCGCTGACAATCACATCCACGCCTTCCCTACCGTCCTGCAGAAGCTGCGCATGCATCTTGATCGCGGCGACTGGGTTTTGAATCTCATGTGCCAGCGCCGCAGTCATGCGCCCGAGCACGGCGAGCTTCTCCGCGCGTTCCCGCTTTTCGCGCTCGCTGTGAAGCGCCGCGCGTGTGCGCACAAAGGCACGCGCCACATCGCCAATTTCATCTTTCCGCGCCGCTTCAGGAAGCTCCAGTTCGCCGGGTTTCTCGATCTCGGGCAGTTTTGCCGTCAGATGCCGGAGTGGAAGCACCAGACCACGACTGACAAGCCATGCGACAAACAAAGCCAGCACCCAGAAGGCACCCAGCACGGCGAAGGTGCTGGGATGCAAAACCTCACGCCAGGACATAAAAGCGTTACGAACAAGCATGAGATCATAGCCTGAACGCAACGGCACGGCGACTGCATCAAACGTCCCTACACGATGAGTGCGCCCATCTGAAGGAATATCAGCGAGTTGAATGGTGCTCACGAGCGGAACCGGCTCCGGGGTAAACTGTCGCTCCTTTCGGAAAAAGACACTGTTGCCGATGACCTGCCTCAATTGTTCAGCCATTCGATCAGAGGCGGGCAATTGCACCCGGTTGATGAAATCAGCATTGGTGCGAGCCAGCATTTCAAACCGCGCCCGATCTTCATTGGCAAGATTCCATCCCATCCAGACGACGAGCGCCACCGAGCCCGCGAGAACGAAGGCGGCGAAGGGCAAGCCGATACGCCAGGAGAGCCTTTTGATGGACATGAATGATGCTAATTAGCCCGGTGAGCTTGCCGCAGATGCCCCTTGATGAAAAGAATAAATGCACACGACCTGCATCGAAGAATTTTCGGACAAACTTTGTTCACAGTCAGACGGTGCACGGACAAATAGTGTCCCGTCAGCCAGCCAGAATTTCGATCCCAGGTATTATTTGCCTAGGTAATCTACATTTTATTGACGAAAAAAAATGCTGGCACGGGCTTTGCAATGCATCCTCAGTCAACTCAACCTCCCGACATTCAGCCCCTCCTTCATCCCACATGAACAAACAAGCGATCTTCATCCTCTCGCTGCTCATCGCAGCTCCCGGAATCAAGCCTGCACTCTGCGGCGCAGAAACTGCCACCCTCCCCACCGTCACCGTCACCGCACCCGGCACGATTGGCGAGAGCGCCCTCGTCGGCCCCTACAACCAGCCGGAGTGGACGCAGAACCGGCGCTTCACCACCACACGCGTTTACATCCAGCAGGAGCCGTGGAACGTCGGCGTCGAGCAATGGTATCGCGTGCGCCATTATCGCGATGGCACCACCAAGCAGCTCTTCGAGGAAGAAATCGAAATCGGTCTGCCCCACCGGATGCAGCTCGACATTTACTGGGACTGGACCAATGAGGGCGGCACCACCTCCAACAAAGACCTGGCCGTGGAACTCCGCTGGGCGCTGGCTGACTGGGGTGTGATCCCGCTGAATCCCACGCTCTATGCCGAATACAAGTTCACCAATCCGGATTTCGGCGGCGATGTCTTCGAGGTGAAGCTGCTCCTCGGCGACGAGATTACTCACGATCTGCACTGGGGCTTGAACCTAGTTTACGAACGGGAAATCAGCGGTGAACTGGCCAATGAATTCGCCGTCACCCAGGGCTTGAGTTACACGCTGATCGATCAAGTGCTCAGCGCCGGTGTGGAAATGCAGTTCAAATACGAAAACGTGGCTGGCGATCGGAGCAATGGCGAAAAAAAGTTTCAGATCGGCCCCTCGATCCAATGGCGTCCGACAAACAAGACGCACATCGATCTCGTCGGCCTCTTCGGTTGCACGAATGACTCTCCGAGTTTCGAGGGTTATCTGGTTTTTGGGATTGACCTCGGCGGTGCCAAGAAGGAGAAGAAGGACTACACGCCGGTGAGCGGCTTGCGCGGTTCGTGAGCCGCTAAATTCAAATTTGACCAGCCTTCATGAAGGGAGAGATCCTCTTTAGCATTTGCGCCTCCGTCGGACTTCACGTCGGCGGCGCACTGCTGGTGCCGTGGCCGGACGGAGGCCGCGATGCGCAAGACGGCGTGGTTCAAGTAACGCTGGAAATAGTAGGTGCGGCTGCAACGAACGAAGCACCGCCCGCTCTGAGCGAGCCGTCATCGGAAACTGAAATACAGACCGTGCCCGAGCCAAAAGCTGCCGATTCCATTGTGCAAGCAGCACCACCGGTGGAACTAAAGGAAGAAGCACCAGCCTTAATGCCGGTTGTGGAATCTCCGCCGACCGGGAGCCAGAACACACCTATCGCCGCCAAGACGCCATCGACTGCGGTCGCATCCGCGGAACCAGCGCCCAAAGCCAAGAGCGCAGCGAGCGCTACGATCCGCGGTGGCTCATCGATCAACATCAGCGGGGTGCGCTACCGCGAACGAGCGGCATTATCATATCCAATTTCCGCTCTGCGTCAGCGCATCGGCGGAACTGTGCTGCTGTTGGTGAACATTGATGAAAGCGGTCGGGCCACCAGCATCTCCGTGCAGCGTTCCAGCGGCAACGCTGATCTCGATCACGCCGCCACCACCTGCGCCCGCCAGAGCACTTATGAGCCCTATCGCGTCCATGGTGTCGCGCAGCCCTGCCGCGTCGAAGCACCGTTTCAATTCGAAGCCAGTGCTCTGCGTCGCTAGGGCAAATTAATTTGCCTCGCTGTCGCGTCCAAGCTGCGCGGGTTCTGCGAAGCGCATGGTAAATCCATAGTTGAAAAGCTCCCGCGTGGCGTATTTCCGCTCGATCCCGCGTTGCTGCAGCGCCGTGTTGACGACCTCGGTGATGCGCAGCTTCATCTTGGGCGTGAGTCGGCGGCCCTTGCGCGCCCGCTGCACGGCCTTGTGACTCAAGTCCACGGGACGGAGTTCTACCAGAGCGTGATTATCCAGTCCGTGCTCCAGCATGATCGCGTCCAGCGGTTGCACACCGAAGTTGCGTTCCACGCCATCATGAGCCACTGCATTTTCATCTTCTGTCATCGTTCCGGACACTAGCACCCTGACCGCAATGCGCCACCCCTGATCTTTCTCAGGCCCAGCCCTGCTCAATCAGCTAGACGCGCAAATTAAAATGCACTCGCGCAGATTCGGCCAGCCCATAGGCAGCGTCTTCCAGTGAAAGATCATCCGTGGTGATTTTCAGTTCGCTGGCGCTTTCGTATAGTGGAGCGCGGGCCGCGAAGAGTTCGCGCAGAACGGCGGCGGGGTCAGCGGTCCGCAGCAGCGGGCGATCATGACTGCGCGAGGTGCGGCGGCGCAAAATCTCGATGTCGGCGTTGAGCCAAACGACAAATCCGAGCTGCTGAAGCAGTGGAAGATTATCCGGCTGAGTGACGATGCCGCCTCCCGTGGCGATGACGTGGCGTTGCCGGCCGATGAGTGATCTTAGAATCGCGGTTTCCCGGGCGCGAAAACCTGCCTCGCCTTCGCTGGCGAAAATTTCCGGAATAGTTTTCCCGGCGGAACTGACGATCATCTGATCTGTATCTACAAACTCAAAGCCCAGGCTTTGGGCGGCGAGCCGACCGACGGCGGACTTACCCGAACCCATCAGACCGATGAGGACGATGTTCATCGACTTCGCCTGATCAGCATTTGATTTCGCAACCTGTGTCATGATGGAAGGAACAAGGGCAGAGTCTTTTTCTAGCGCGGCAAAATAATCTTCAAATATCGGCGTCCAACCTGTAGCCCGCAGTTTTGCGTTTGAAACTTGTTTACTAGTCCAGGCGCGTTTGCGCGCCGTATTCGGCTCCACAACGGGCGGCATGACTTTGCCAAAGCGCGCAGCAAGCGCTTCAAAGCAGGCGCGCTGGGTCAATGGGGTGTTGTCAGCGACATTGAATATTCCTCGGAGTCCGCCCGTGGCCAGATGCACCAGCGCCCGCGCCGCGTCCTCCCGATGAATCTGATTGAGCCAGCGTCCTTGGTCGTTGTTGCCCTCGATGGTGGCAGTGTCTTCGAGAAAGTTCTTCAGCACAAAAGATCGACCCGGCCCATAGATGCCGGCCAGCCTGGCGATGCAGCCATTGCGGCTCAATATGAAATTCTCAGTCTCGCGCAGAATGCGGCTGGTTTCCCGCGCTGGCGTGGCATCACTTTCCTCCGTCACCCAGCCTCCATCAATTTGAGGATAGACGCTGGTGCTGCTGCAAAAAATCAGGCCCGCATCCGGAAACGTCGCCACCAGATTCCGGCTGCCATCGAGATAAACTTTCTGATACATTTCCGCCCCGCCGCGATTTGATGATGCACAGTGAATGACGATCTCAGGCTTCATCTCCAGTGCGTGCACCGATGATACGTCACTGACATCGCAGTCCCGCACGGCATATGGTTTGGCTGCTGCCAGACGGCTGGCTGAAATTTCAGAGTGAGTCACACCCGTGACCTCGTGCCCGGCTTCATGGAGCAGATCCGCCGCACGCTCGCCGACATAACCGCAGCCAATCACGAGCACCTTCATGGCGCGATTTCCCGCTCCTGCTTGTAATAATTCACCAGCCCCTGAGTCACGCCACGGGCATAATCCTCCAGCGGACTGGACACCAGTTTCCCATTCAGCAGCGTTCGACCCAAGTAATGGCCGAGCAACAGTCGCCTGTAAGTCTCCTCATGGTTCATGACGTAAGGTTCAAGATACATCACCGGGCATTGGTAAAGCCGGTTGGCCAGAAGATTGCGCGCGTAAACATAGGGGCTGGAGCCTGTGCGCCGCGCGTTTTTTGTCGGATACACATAAGGCGGCAAGCCGGTTGAATCCGCCATCGCTTTTGCGACCACATCCGCCAGGCGCCGTTCCTCCTCATGCACACGAGAAAACAGACGGCGGAACATGTCAAAGCGCACGTCCTCCAGCTCCAGCTCATCGCGGGAGTAGCAGCCGTTGATCAGCAGATGAAAATGGTTCTTCTCCACGAAGACTGGTCGCGCGGGATCGCCCCAGGGTTCAGCATTAAGATGCAGGCACACCACCAGATCGGGCCGCAGCTCCTCGTTCACTTTTTTCGCCCGCGCATGAATTTCACTGACGCGGTAGAACAGTTTCTCCGTCTGCCATTGCACCGTGGCCACCTTGGCATCGCCTTCGATTCCAGTGTAGCTCTCCTTCGGATTCGTGATGCCGGCCTCCTGTAAAATCTCGAGTGCCGCCGCCCGGAAAAGTTCAGGCTTCGCATTCGTCACCGGTGCCTCCGATGACCGCACCATGCTGACGGATGCGCCGAGAGCTTCCAGTCGCGGCTTGATGATCTGCGCCACACGCAGCACCAGCGCACCCTCTGCAACCACCGTGCCCGGACTCATGCTCAACCAGCGCTCCTCCATCTTCGCATACGCACCACCGATGTGTCCAGGATCGAGCGCAATGTGCAATCCCTTGAGCGGTGGTTCACCGGGCTTGAGCGGCGGCAGCTCGCGCGGTGTCCGCCAGAAGCGCAGCGCGCTTTTTCCCTCGACGGCCGGATCGCGGAACAAGATTTCTACAGCAGGCTGTCCGGGTGTGGTCTGAATGCTGACTTTTCCCGGCAGGAGCTTCCACTGAACCGCCGGATATATACCCTCGCTGTAATTGTTGGTAATGGCGTCAACAAACTCATCATGGCTGAGCAGGCCCGAGAGCGATTCCAGATCCCGCCATTCTGGTTTGTCCGTCAGCGGACTCAGCTTCGATTTGATGGAGAGATAAGGTTCTCTGGCTGGCAATGTCACCGCATCAGGCTGCCCCGAATTGCTCGCCGATTGTGCGTGAATACCGAGTCCACTGGTCAGCACAGCAGCCAGGCAGAGCACGCGGCGGCGCATTTTTTGCGACAACATGCGCCGATGCTAGACTTGATTGTCAGGAAAATCATCCTCTAAGTGCTGTCATGAATCCTGACGACGACCACTCCCAAAATTTCTTACGCATCCTCTTCCTCGGCGATGTGATGGGCGAGCCCGGCCGCAAGGCGGTGGCCACGCTGCTGCCAGCGTTAAAGGAGGAACTCGCCGCCGACTTCGTCATCGTGAACGGAGAAAACATCGCCGGCGGTCGTGGCATCACACCCAAGCTCGCCATCGGCCTCATGCGCGCGGGTGCGGCGGTGGTCACCACTGGCGATCATGTCTGGGATCAGAAAGAAATCATGCCCTGGTTTGCCGAAGAACCACGACTGCTGCGCCCGCTCAATTATCCTGCGGGCGCACCTGGAAAAGGCTTCATCGTTCTGGAAACAAAGAAGGGCAAGGTCGGCGTCATCAATGTTCAAGGCCGCACCTTCATGAAAATGATTCTCGATAATCCCTTCGAAACCATCGGCCCGGTCGTCGAAGAAATCCGTCGTGAAACCAACGTCATCTTTGTGGACATGCACTCCGAGACCACCAGCGAGAAAGTGGCGCTGGCGCATTTCCTCGACGGTCGCGTCTCCGCCGTCGTGGGCACCCACACTCATGTGCAGACCGCTGACGAACGCATCCTGCCTAACGGCACCGCCTTTCTCACCGACGCCGGCATGTGCGGCCCGCTGCACTCATGCATCGGCATGGATGTGGAAGCCGCCATCGCCCGCTTCACCACGCTGATGCCATCAAAAAATTACGTGGCCCGTGGAGATGCACAGCTCTGCGGCGTGATCATCGATGTGGACATGGCCAGCGGAAAAGCACTCAAGATCGAGCGGGTGCAGCGTGTGTGTCCAGAGAACTGAAGGCCTGTAGTTTCTTGCGCCGTTCCGCTTTTCCCAGCCTCTTCATCCCCGCTACTGTCTCATAGAACTTTTCGAGATCGCCGCCATTGTCTCGAAGAGTCTGCTTAAATCCCGGAACGAGATCGTGATAAGTCGCTATGGAGGCGAGAAGTGCGTTGTTAAGACGCTGACCAAACCATCCGTCCCGGATGCTGTCGATCTCGCCCCGCAGTTTCATCGTGGCATATTCCAGACGGGCTGAGTCCAGCACGCGGGCCTTGGCCTTGCACAACACATCCACGGGCAGAATATCTTTTTTTAGGGGCTGAAGTAGCTAAGGGCAGCGAAATGTCCTATGCTCTATTCAATGCTTCAACGCAAAAGCCGGTTGTCTGCTCATAAGCAAAGCAGGCTAATGGAGCACTTTGTTGCTGGAACTACCGCCCGAGCATGCTCT
>JAIOQF010000351.1 GCA_021413535.1 Verrucomicrobiota bacterium | reverse complement strand
TCCGGCGGCACCCGGCAGAAGGTCAGCGCTTGCTTGGCGTTTCTCTTCGACCCCGATGTGCTGGTGCTCGACGAACCCACCGCGGGTCTTGATCCTGTCTCCGCTGAAATGCTCAAGGAAAAAATCCTGGCGGAACGCGCGAAAGGAAAGCTCATCCTGCTGACCTCTCACATCCTGAACGACCTCGACGAGATCACAACTGACGTATTGTTCCTCATCGAGGGCAAACTGCACTTCTGCCGGCCCATCGAGGAACTCAAGTCTGAGTCCGGCGAGGAAAAACTCGGGAAGCTGATCGCGCGCCTCATGCGCGATCCGGCGATGCAAACATCACTGCAATCGAAGGAGCCGTCATGATTCTTCGCATCGTCAAATACGTCCTCCATGACATCCTGCGCAGCAAGATCGCTGCAGCCTATACTTTGTTCCTGCTGCTGGCCTCGGTGGGCTTGTTCAACATGGGCGGCGATTCCGGCAAGGGTCTCGTAAGTCTCCTGAGCATCGTGCTCATGGTCGTGCCCCTGATGAGCCTCGTCTTCGCCACCGTCCATTTTTACAACTCGTATGAGTTCATCGAGCTGCTCTCGTCCCAACCCTTGAAACGCGATACCATCCTGCTCGGCGAATACTTTGGCGTGGCTTCCGCGCTTTGCGCCGCCTTCCTCATCGGTGTCGGAGCGCCCGTCGCGCTCTACGATGGAAGCTTAATCGGCCTCTGGCTGGTCGCCGCCGGCTTGTTACTGACCTTGGTCTTTACCGCACTGGCATTCCTCGGCGCCGTCTGCACACGAGACAAGGCGCGGGGTATCGGTGTTGCGCTTTTGCTGTGGTTTTTCTTCACACTGATCTACGACGGACTCGTTCTCTTTGCACTGTTCGCGTTTCAGGATTATCCGCTGGAGAAGGCCACCATCGCGATGATGGCGCTCAATCCCATCGATCTCGCGCGGGTGATCGTCCTGCTCCAGATGGACATCTCGGCATTGATGGGTGTCACGGGCGCGGTGATGAAGGAGTTCTTGGGGAGCGTGCCCGGCACCCTCTGCGCAGTTGCGACCCTGTCCCTGTGGATGATCCTCCCACTCGCGCTCACCGTGCGCATCTTCCGGCGGAAGGATTTGTAGGCTCCATCAAGCCCACCGTCTCTGCGCTAGCGGTAAATGCGAAAGATAAAAAATCTCCGGTCACTTTGTAAGCGCCATGCTTGAGATTCACTTCGTTTCCGTGATCCCGATGATCGGGCCCAGATCCATTTTGAAATCGCTGCGTTTGAGCTTCGTGGAGTGCAAACTGGAAATTGTTCCATCAAGGAACAAGGCGTCAGGACAGCGGAGGACGTCGCGGAAGAAAACAGCAAACTCATGAAAATTAACCGGCGCTTCCGAGATGGCGAACAGGGCGATGTCGGGCGATGGAACACCCACGCCATTGCGATAGAGTCGAGACTTGGAATCTGGATTGAAAGCGGGATGAAGTTTTCCGGCCCGCAGGAGCAACGGTCCTGATTGAGTGGCCAGCTGGACGCGCTCGCGCAGATTCGGATACTCGGATGATTCAACGATCCGTGCGCCTTGGTCGGAAATGAGAAAAACCCCGTTGGGCTTGAGAAAGAAATTACCTTCAGCATTAGCCAGATTGAGTGGCACCAGCTGCTTGCCGTCGGAAATAAAGAGACCAACCGGAGAAAAATCGCCATGATACATTCCGGCGTTCATCGCGAAGCTGAGTTTTTTACCTTGGGAATCGAGCGAGCGCGACAGCCGGTCAAAACGTTTAAAGGTCTGTCCCTTGTCGTCGCGCAGATAGAGTTGCAGGGGTTCTTTACTTACGTTGACGCGACAGACGGTGATGCGTTTGCCGGCAATTTGAGCCTCGCTGTATTCTACAGCCACGGTTTTACCTAGCAGAGCAACGATTACGAACCCCATAATGATGACCCGATTCATTGCGAAGCTGCCGAATATTGGCTGCCGACTCAGCCTTTCGTCCAATGCCCGCCGGACGACAGTTCCACCTTAAGCGGGTTGGAGTAATCGGTTTTTCCATACGCGCCAATCATCGGAATGCCGGTGGCTTTGCGCCAGGCTTTGCTCATGCTTTCACCGGTGTGACAGCCCCAGCTTTTGCAAAAAGCATCCCGGGTGAAGATGCCACCACGAATTTTTCCAAGATCATTTTCATGGAGGCACGCTTCGGAACAACCGTAGATGGCATTGCTGTAATCGAACATGAAACAGAATTTGTTGCTGTGGCCGAAGAACTCGAAATCGCAGACAGGCATTCGTCCACGGGGCTGGCCGTTGTTGAGATAAGCGATGACATCATTCCCGGAGCTGAACCAGACGAGCCGGACGCGAAATTTATCGCGCACGCTGGTGACGAGTTCAGTGAGCGCCCTCTTGTCTTCGGCGCCTCGGGTGACAAAGGCCTTCCGATAGACCAGCCAGGTGATGACGGCTCCGGGGTCTTGTGCTTGTATTTCCTGAATTCTCATACGTGCGGGACGGATGAAGTTGCCCCACCAGCGGTCATGTTGTTCGCCGGGCCGGCGAAGGTTTTCCCATTTCCGCAAGGCGGGTCCACCGCTGACGATAACGTATTCACCTCCGCCTGCTGCACGCAGGGTGGGAGAGAATCCCAAAGCGAGCAGCATGAGCACGAGGGCTTTCAATAGATGGGGGCGGCGGGATACGGCGATCATAAGTTGACCAGTTATTAGCGTGTGCGGCGTGAGGTCGCAAGGCGGGTTTTTCAGTCATCTTCATTGGCGCATGAATCCTTCATGCAAATTTATCCCGCCGTGCTAGTTTCCGCGCTCATGCCGCTATTTCAATATGACGCCGTCAGCACTTCGGGCCAGCGCAGCAGCGGCGAGGTGGATGCGTCGGATCGCGGTGATGCCATTCGTAAACTGGCACGCCGTGGACTACAACCCAGCGCCGTGCGCGAAGGCACAGCCGCGGCTGTTAATAAAAATGTCTCCGCGAAACCGGACGGAGCGAAATCCAAGGATGCTTCAGCCGCTGCTACGGACCGCCTCGTGCTCACCCGCGCTCAGGTCATCCAGTTCACCGAGGAACTGACCGACCTGCTCACTGCGGGACTGCAACTGGAGCAGGCGCTCCATGCGATGGAAAACCGCAGCTCATCCGTGCTCCAGGATCTGAGCCGGCGGCTGCGGGAACGGGTGCGCGATGGCGTGCCCTTCTCCAGCGCACTGCAATCGGTATCGCCCAGCTTCGGCGAACTCTATGCGAATCTCGTTGCGGCGGGCGAGGCCAGTGGATCGCTCACCTCCATTCTGAACCGGCAGGGTCAGTATTTGAATTCCATGGAAGCGCTGCGCAGCAAGGTGGTGGCGGCGCTGATTTATCCCGCGTTCATCGTGGGATCCGGCATCGCGCTGGCGATCATGTTTTTCACCTACCTGCTGCCGAAGCTGATCATTCTCATCAAGAACACCGGCGGGAAAATGCCGGGGATTGCGGAATTTCTCCTGGGCATCAGCAATTTTCTCACCACTTGGTGGTGGGCCATCATCCTCGTGATCGTCGTGGCGGCAGTGGTGGTGAAGGTGCTGCTGAGCGATCCCGAAAAAAGAAAAAGCTGGCACCGCATCATGCTGAATCTTCCGGTCTATGGGCCGCTGCTGCGAACGCGCTTCGAAGTGCAATTTCTCGAAACGTTGAGCAATCTGCTATCCAACGGCCTGCCCTTGCACCGCGCGCTGGAACTGGTGCGCAAGACGACGATGAACCTCTTTCTGCGCGAGCGGCTCGGCGAAGTTGAAACGCAGGTGGCCGATGGCGCCTCGCTCTCGCGCACGCTGGAAAAGTCCGGCGTGGCCCGGCCCTTGGTGGTGGACATGATTCGCGTAGGCGAACAGACCGGGGAAATGGCCGAGGCCTTGCGCAAAGCGGCGGAGCGTTTTGATCGACAGCTAACCAAGGTGATGGAGCGAGCCACGGCGGCGCTTCAGCCCATCATCATCCTCGCCATGGCGGGCATGGTCGGCACCATGGCCTGGATGATGATCAGCGTCGTTTACTCCACCCTGGCGAATTTGCGTCAGCACTGAGGAAGTCGTCCGCGGAGCAGCGCGCGACGTAATTGTCATCATGCCCGTCCACACGCTCGAACGCACCCAGATCATACAGTCCACGCTGGAGACAGCCTGGAATTTTTTCTCCGATCCCCGCAATCTGGAAAAGATCACGCCCCCATCACTCGGATTCCAAATCTTGAGCCAGTTGCCTGACAAGATGTATCCCGGCATGATGATCCGTTACCGGGTCAGTCCGCTAATGGGCGTGCCGATGACTTGGGTCACCGAAATTACGCAGGTAGAGGAAGGTCGCCGCTTCATTGATGAGCAGCGCGTCGGCCCCTATCGCATGTGGCATCACGAACATCATTTCCGCGAGCTCGGCGATGGACGCATCGAGATGCTTGACCGCGTGACCTACCAGCTTCCCTTCGGCTGGTTGAGCGAGCCGGTTCATGCGCTGATTGTGCTGCCGCAATTGAGCAAAATTTTCCAGCATCGCGAGATGATCGTGCGAGACATGTTCGGCTAAGCCTGAAACCTCCCCGAAAAAACTACCCTGACACTGGGCCTTAGTAAAAAAGGCCAGGGAACCGCGACCGGACGAGACCGGGGACCGTTGCTTCCTTCCGGACCTGGCGGGATTGGCCGGCTCGAGCTCCGCGGCCCCTGACCGCCCGCAGGATGCACGGCCAAGCCAAGCTGGCAAATGAGAAGTCGGCCCAAGTGGCAAAAAAACTAAAAAAGAGTGGAAGTGTCCCAGACGACATTATTCTATTGAGTTTACCGAATAATTCCGTTAATAAGAGTCCGTTCTCAACTTCATCCAACCTATTCAGCCATGCTTTGGAAAATTCTCTCTGGTCTCTCTGCCGTCGCCTTGGGCGTAGGACTGTGGTTCTCGTATCAGAATCAGGGCGCACTGAAAGAGGAACGCGTCCTGAAGGAGCGGGCTGATCAAAACCTCAAGTCGGTGAAGCAGGCTCAGGACAAAGCCGCCGAGGCCAAAGACAAGAAAACCAAGGAACTGGCGGATCTGACCACACAGCGTGATGCAACGACGGAAGAGGTCACCAAGACCAATGGCAACATCGAGCAGTTGCAAAAAGAGGTCGAGACGAAGAAGACCGTGCTGGCTGAAGCCCAGGTGCAGCTCACCAAGCTCAACAAAGACATCAAAGATGCGGGCGATATCAAAAAACTCCTGGCCCAGGTCGACGATCTCACCAAGCAGGTCAAAGACTCCGAGGCAGCCATCGCTAATCAGGAACAGCAGCTGGCCTTGGCTCAGGAAAAAGTAGCCCGCGCAACCGGCCAAGTCGTCAAGCTCAAAGAGGTGGACACCCGCCAGATGCGCAACCAGATGGAACCCTCATTTAATGCACGGGTGACACAGACTTTCCCTCAGTTCGGGTTTGTCGTTCTTAACAAGGGCAACCTCGGCGGCGTCGTTGCCAATGCCATGCTCAATGTCAAACGCGGCAAAAATATCATCGCACGTCTGAAGGTTCGGAACGTCGAGCAGGGCGTGTCCGTCGCCGACTTGGTTCCAGGCTCCCTGGCCAGTGGTGAATCTGTCCGCTCGGGGGATCTCGTCGTGGCTGCCTCGATCCCACCGCCACCTGTCGCACCCGCAGCCCCTGCCGCCCCGGCAAAGCCTGCTGCTGGCATGGCCGCTCCCGCGATGGGCGGAACCACTCCTCCCGGCGCCCCGGCCACCGTAACACCACCTCCGGCGAGCGCCGATCCGTTCGCGACACCAGCACCTCCTGCAGGCGCTCCTCCGGCGCAACCCGGCGCAGTGGAAGATCCCTTTGCCAAATAACTTCGCTGCACCACGCACATCGCCTTTCAACCGACGACACCCTAATTTCCCATGACCAAAGTATTATTCCTCCTCAGTGCCGTCGTAATGGCGGTGGCCTGCTTCTTCAGCTGGCAAAACCGTCAAACGTTTGTTGAAACCCGCCTTGCTCGTCAGAAAATCGTCCGCACCATCGGAGACGAAATCAAAATTGCGGAGAAGGCAGCGACAGAAGTTGTCGCCATTAAGGGCGACATCAGCACCCGCGCTGGTGAGTTGGAATCAGTCAAGACCCGGCTCGAACAATCCCAGATCAAGCTGCGCAATGTCAAGACGGATGATGACCGCGTAACTGCGGATAAAGACCTCGTTGACAAGCAGATCGCCGACATCAGGTCGAAGGTGGAAAAACTCCCCGAGGGCGTCACCCTTGAGAACATCGGCGAAAGCATCAACAAGTTGAAGACCACGATCGCGGAGAACGAGAATAAAGCCAAGCAGGTCGAAGAAACAGTCGCAGCCAAGGAAAAGGAAGTCAAAAAGGTCAACGACGATGTCAGCGAAATCCAAAAGCGCCTGGAAGAACGCAAGAAGCTCTATGACCGGAACTCGCTCAGCGCCACCATCGTGGCCGTCAACAACGACTGGGGCTTCGTCGTGATCAACGCCGGGAAGGACAAAGATATCTCCAGCGACACCAAGCTGCTCATCACCCGCGGCAGCGAAACCATCGGCAAGCTGAACATAATCTCCGTGGATAGAAGCAAGACCGTCGCCCAAATCGATTTGAAATCAGTCCGCAAAGGAATGTCCGTCGCCCCCGGCGACCGCGTCATCCTCGAAACCCTTTACCAATAGTCACCGATGCGCCGCGCTTCCCGTCTGCTCACGCTGATTCTGCTGGCCTCCCTGGGGTTCGTCGTTGCCTCTTGCGAGACTGAACCCACGCCACGGGGACCATCTGACGATGTCAGCGGTCTCCCTTGGAATCGTCCGATGCCCGGAGACCGCAGCG
>JAIOQF010000245.1 GCA_021413535.1 Verrucomicrobiota bacterium | reverse complement strand
GCACGCGGAATCAATTAATTCGCCAGACACCTTCTGGGCGCGCGAGGCTTCCGAACTGCACTGGCAGAAGAAGTGGGACAAGGTGCTCGACTGGCAGCCGCCCTTCGCCAAATGGTTCGTCGGCGCCAAAGTCAACGTATGCGAGAACTGCGTGGACCGTCATCTGACGACGCACCGCAAAGACAAGGTCGCCATTCTCTGGGAGGGTGAGCCCGGCGACACCCGCACGCTGACCTACGCGCAGCTGCACATAGAAGTCTGCAAGTTCGCCAACGTGCTCAAAGCACAAGGCATCAAGGCCGGCGACCGTGTATTGATTTATATGCCGATGGTGCCGGAAGCGGCCATCGCCATGCTGGCGTGCGCCCGCATCGGCGCGGTGCACAGCGTAGTCTTCGGCGGCTTCAGCGCGGAAAGCATCAAGGACCGACTGCATGACAGCGGCGCCATTGCCATCGTCACCGCGGACGGTGGCTGGCGTCGTGGAAAAATAGTGCCGCTGAAACCCCATGTGGACACCGCCCTCAGCGGCGGAGAATCCAATGTGAAAAAAGTCATCGTGCTCAAACGCACCGGACAGGAGATCGCCATGCAGGCCGGTCGCGACACCTGGTGGCACGATGAAGTTGCCAAGGTTGATGCCAGCTGCCCCGCCGAAGGTTTTGATGCCGAGCACCCGCTTTATATTCTCTACACCAGCGGCTCTACCGGCAAACCCAAGGGCATCCTTCACACCAGTGGCGGTTATCTCGTAGGCACCTATTGCACGAGCAAATACGTCTTCGATCTGCGCGATGACGATGTCTATTGGTGCACCGCCGATGTCGGCTGGGTCACGGGTCACAGCTACATCGTCTACGGTCCGCTCGCGAATGGCGCGACCGCGCTGATGTATGAAGGCGCGCCCGACACGCCGCACTTCGGTCGCTTCTGGGAGATCATTCAAAAGCACAAAGTCACCATCCTCTACACCGCGCCCACCGCGATCCGCGCGTTCATCAAATGGGGCGATGAACATCCGAACAAATACGACCTGTCCACGTTGCGTCTGCTCGGCAGCGTCGGTGAACCCATCAATCCCGAAGCCTGGATGTGGTATCACACCGTCATCGGCGGCGGACGCTGTCCGATCGTGGACACCTGGTGGCAGACGGAAACTGGCGCGATCATGATCACCCCGCTGCCCGGCGTCACGCCCACCAAACCCGGCACCGCCACACTGCCATTCTTCGGCGTGGACGCGGCCATCCTTGATGAAGAAGGGGTTGAAGTCGGCCCCAACGAAGGCGGCAAGCTCGTCATTCGCAAACCTTGGCCTTCCATGCTCCGCACCATTTATGGCGACGCCGAACGCTATCAGCAAACTTATTGGGGCACCTACAAAGGCATCTATCTTGCTGGCGACAGTTCGCGCCGCGATGAAGACGGTTACTTCTGGATCCTGGGCCGCATCGACGACGTGCTCAATGTTTCCGGTCACCGCCTCGGCACCGCCGAAGTTGAAAGCGCGCTCGTGAGCCATCCCGCCGTCGCCGAAGCTGCCGCCGTTGGTCGTCCCGACGAACTAAAGGGCCAAGCCGTCGTCGTCTTCGTCACCGTGAAAGCTGGCGTGCAACCGAGTGATGCCCTCGCCGCCGAATTGAAGAAACATGTCGGCAATGTCATCGGGGCCATCGCCCGTCCCGACGACGTCCGTTTCACTGCTGCGCTTCCGAAAACGCGCAGTGGCAAAATCATGCGCCGCCTGCTGAAGGAAGTCGTCGCTGGTGGTGTCGTGAAAGGAGACACCACGACACTGGAAGATTTTTCAGTCGTTGCGGCGCTTCAGGCGAGCGGGAAGGATGATGAGTAAGCCGACTAATTAATCTCTTTTAAAGCACTTTACGCATTCACGCAGTGTCCACCTTGAAATGCTGGCCGGTCGACTTGAGTCTGCCGCTGTCTTGGCCGATAACAATGCCGCTCCATTGATTTGAAAATGAGACGTCACCCGCGATGCGCGTGCGTTTGAAAATCGGCATAGGCATCCTGCAAGCCTTCGCGAAGCGTGATGCCCGGCTTCCAGCCGAGAGTGGTCATGCGCGACGTTTCCATGAGCTTGCGCGGCGTGCCGTCGGGTTTCGAGGAATCAAAAACTAGCTTGCCTTCATAGCCCACGGTCTCTTTCACCAGTTGCGCGAGTTCAGCAATGGTTACGTCCTGACCGCAACCGAGGTTAATCCAGTCAGGCGGATTCTCCACGCCGAGCAAATGCAACACGCCTGAGGCGAGATCATCCACGTGCATGAACTCACGACGCGGTGTTCCGCTGCCCCATACGGTAACTTGCGGCGCACGGTTTGCTTTGGCCTCATGAAACCGACGGAGCAAACCGGGTATGACGTGCGAGTTCTCAGGGTGAT
>JAIOQF010000047.1 GCA_021413535.1 Verrucomicrobiota bacterium | reverse complement strand
CCGTCGTCCATTTGCGGGCGGTGGTGGCGGCAACCGTGGTGGTGCCCGCAACTACGGCAAATCGAAGCCTGGACCCAGCGGCTTTTCTGGCGACGATTGGGAGTGAGTGCGGCGCCACGCGCTCCAGATCATGCCGGCACCGCCGGCAACGAATAAAAGCGGGAACCACAGGGTGTAGAGGCCCGCTTTTGTCGCGTGCTCCAATACCGCGATGTCCGGCTGCTCTGGATTGACGAAGCATTCTGATTCCCGGCCCGGTGGATACTTTGCACAGAGCTTCTCCATTTTTTCTTTTTCGGAACTTGGTCCGTCGACCCGGCGAATGTGATCGCCGGTATGCGTGACACCCTCGAAGACATAGCGATAGCGAACGCTGGCGCGGTGGGCGAGCGGGGAGTGGAGCGACGGATGTTCGCTCAAGACTTGGGAGCTGAGAATAAGGCAGGGTGTCGGCTTCCAGTGCCGCGTTTCCTGAGCGCGGTCATAACTGATCCAGAGAAAAACGATGAACGCGGCGCCGGGAATGATCAGCCCAAGGCCGAGCGCGGTCTTTAGCAGACGGGCGCTGGACGTGGAGCCGGGCATGATGGGCGCACGATGAACGCCAGGTCGATGAAGTCGAGCACAACGTCGGTCACGACATAAAAATAATTCCTGCGCAGCAACGCGGCAGCCGCTATGCTGCGAGTCTCACGTTGTGCAAACAGCCGGATGAGGTGCTGCTGCGCGCTGTGGAGGAATCTGATTCTGGCAAGACGATGCTCCCGCTCATGCGGCAACTTCTCGCGTTGCGCCTGGGTGAGGAAAAGCTGGAGGCCTATCTCGATCCAAGACTGGCGGCGCTGAGTGATCCGTTCCTGCTGCCGGGCATGGAAATCGCAGGACGCCGGATCATCGAAGCCGTGGAAAAGAAGGAGAAAGTCATTCTCTACGGAGATTACGATGTGGACGGCATCACCTCGCTGGCGCAGCTCATGATTTTGCTGCGCGCCTATGGATTGGAACCGCGCGCATTTTTGCCGCGACGCATGGACGAGGGCTATGGACTCAGTCTGGAAGGTTTGGCGCGTTGCTTTGAAGATTTTGGCAAGCCCACTTTGTTGATTGCGCTGGATTGCGGGACTGGTTCGGTTGCGGAAGTGAAATGGCTGGGCGTCCAAGGTGTGGACTGTGTCATTGTGGATCACCACCAGCCCGGCAGCACTTTGCCGGAGTGTGTGGCCTTGGTAAATCCGAAGCTTGGCGATGGGCATGGAGATTTCTGCACGGCTGGTCTCGTTTTCAAACTGCTTCACGCGTTGCTAAAATTGCGGCCGATACCCGGCTTCGATCTGCGGGAAATGCTGGATCTGGCCGCGATGGGAACGGTGGCGGATCTGGTTCCACTGCGTGGAGAGAATCGCATCATCGTGAAGAAGGGGCTGGAAAAAATTGCCACGACCCGCCGGGTCGGTTTGCGCGCGCTGAAGGCGGCCGCAGGACTCGACGGTCATATCGAGGCACATCACATTGGATTCCGGCTCGGGCCGCGGTTAAACGCTTCAGGCCGGCTGGATCACGCGCTGGCTTCGCTCGATCTGCTGTTGTGCGATGATGCTGAGGAGGCGGAGGGCTATGCCGATCTGCTGAATGAACTTAATCGCGAGCGGCAGGATGTGGAGGGCCGCGCGCATGTCGAGGCCCGGGCGGACATCCTGGCCAATCCCGCTCTGGTGCAGGCCTCGTGCATCGTGATGGGTTCCCGCACTTGGCATCCGGGAGTGGTGGGCATCGTGGCCTCGCGGCTCATGCGCGATTTTTATCGGCCGGCTGTGGTCATCGCCTTTGATGAAAATGGGATCGGCAAGGGCAGCGGGCGCAGTGTTCCCGGCATCTCGTTGGTGGAAGCGCTGGATGAATGCCGCCATCTGCTTTTGAAGGGCGGCGGTCACGCCATGGCCGCCGGGGTATCATTGGAGGAAAAAAATTTCGCCGCCTTCCGCGAGGCCATGGATGTCTCTGTTACCCGGCAGCTCGGAACCGGAACACTGCAAGCCCGCGTTGAATGTGATGTTGAATGTTCGCTGGCCGATTTTGGGACAAGATTCTTCAGTGAATTTCTTCGGATGGAACCCTTTGGCATGGGAAATCCGGATCCAGTTTTTCTGCTGCGAAATGTGGAACCCGGAATGCCCGGCCAGATTCTCAAAGAAAAGCACTGGAAACTTTTGCTGCGACAGAGGGGTGTCATTCATCCCGCAATCTGGTTCAATGCCCAGCTGGAAAACCCGCCCCCGCCTCCGTGGGATGTAGCGGTAAAACTGCAGCGACAGTTCTGGCGCGGCACGGAATCCTGGACTCTTTTAATTCAAGCTGTCCGCAGTGCGGGAGACTTGAGCGGCATTTCCTGAAGGGAATGCCTCCTCTTTTCGTGGCGCGGTTAACCTGAGCGTTAATTTCAGTCGGCCTTGATCCGGGCCGGCGCGGATTTGCGAGGGAAAAGGGCTTGCTGCCCGGCAATGGCGAGGGCCAACAAACCGCAGGTCAGCGCAATTTTGTGCAGCGTATCATCAGCCCGCCCATTATTATTCACCGCAATCGAAGCTTCCATAGGCAGCGCAGCGGGGAGTGGCAGGGAAGTTTCAACGGCTACGCTGGCTTTGACGCCACTGGTCAGGAGAAGGGATAAAGCCAAGATTTTTGCAAGTCTCATGATGGGTAAGGGGCAATAAAAATTTTGACTCTTGGGTAATTTACGGAGGAGGCGCTAGTTAATTTACCCATTCCATCAAAAATGCGGGCCGAAGACAATAGAAAAAAGATATATTTTTGAATCCAGTATTTAATCGGCGTTGAATATCGCAGTCCGCGATCCCGGCAAGAAGCGCGAGATCACATTGGGAAACAAACTCCTGACCGCCGAATGGCGGGAGCTGGTGGCAGACCCACAGCTGGATATCATTGTCGAGCTCATCGGCGGTACCACGGAGGCCTTTGATATTGTTTGCGCGGCTTTGCGTGCGAAGAAGCCGGTCGTCACCGGAAATAAAGCACTGCTGGCCGAACGCGGCCCGGAGCTTTTCAAGCTCGCTGAGCAAAACGGCGTGCCAATCTATTTCGAAGCTGCAGTCGCCGGCGGCATCCCCATCATTCAGACGATTCAGGAAGGCTTTGTCGGCAATCACATCCGCAGCATCCACGGCATCATCAACGGCACCTGCAACTATATCCTCAGCCGCATGACGGCGGAGGGCGTGAGCTACAAAGACGCGCTGGCCGATGCCCAGCGGCTCGGATTTGCCGAGGCCGATCCCACCCTGGATGTGAGCGGCTGGGATGCGGCGCACAAAGCCATCATCCTGGCCTCGCTCAGCTACGGCTTCTGGGTCAAGCCGGAGGATGCGTTCGTGCAAGGAATCGAAAATATTTCTCAGACTGATATCCGCTTCGCCGCGCAACTCGGCTACACCATCAAGCTGCTCAGTGTCATTCGCGCCGATGAAAAAGGTCGCGTGGAAGTGCGCACGCAGCCCTCGCTTGTTCCGCAGCAGCACGTGCTGGCCAGCATCGGCGGCGCGTTCAACGCCGTGCTCGTGCATGGCGACATCGTTGGTGAAACACTATTCTACGGCAAAGGCGCGGGTCAGGATCCGACTTCATCCAGCGTGATCAGCGACATCGCCGAAGCGGCAGCCACGCTGCACTATGGATCGCGTCACAGTGGATTTGTCCCGCACGGACTTTACGGAAAAAGCAAACCCGTGGAGGAGACGGTCTCCAAATTTTATGTTCGCCTCACCGTCGCGGACGTGCCCGGTGTGCTCGCGCGCGTCGCCGCAGTTTTTGGCGAGAGCGGCATCGGCATCTCATCTGTTATTCAGCCTGATGAATCCGACGAGGCTGGCACCACACCGCTGATTTTCATGCTCGACACTGCGATGCTGCGAGTCGTGCGCAGCGCGATG
Source organism: Verrucomicrobiota bacterium (assembly GCA_021413535.1). Taxonomy (GTDB): domain Bacteria; phylum Verrucomicrobiota; class Verrucomicrobiia; order Verrucomicrobiales; family Verrucomicrobiaceae; genus VFKE01. Next base: position 24,095 of record JAIOQF010000047.1, on the reverse strand, counting down.
CAGACTGTTGCCGCGTTAGATTGCGTCCGCGAAGATCCAAGCTGGCTGCGGGTGGAGACGATGAAGGAGTAGCCGGGCTACAACGTGCGAGCACGGTAGTTTGAATGATCCGGAACCCGCCGCTGGTAATCGCCCTGCGCCAGGCCGCGCAGCAGCAAATCCGCCGAGGCCTCGCTCATCGCCACCGGAACATTCCACAGCACGGCCACGCGGAGGAGCGCCTTCACATCTGGATCATGCGGCTGTGACTCCAGTGGATCCCAGAAAAAGATTAGTATATCCATCCGCTGCTCAGCGATCTCCGTGCCGATCTGTAAATCGCCACCAAGCGGTCCACTGAGAAATTTTTTCACCGGTAGACCAGTTTCCTTCTCAACCAACGCGCCCGTCGTTCCCGTGGCGCATAGGCTCCATGCGGCGAGCTGCTCGCGATGCTCTTTCACCCAGCGCACGAGCGCGGGTTTACGATGGTCATGGGCGACGAGTCCGAGGGTGGGCATGACGCAGTGAGGACGACGCCACGCAATCAGGCAAGCATTGTCTTTAAGAATGGCGCCGTCCGGCTCTTTTTGCACTTCGCGACTTCCTCTGGGGTGCCGGTGGCCACCACTTCGCCGCCGCGTTCGCCAGCCTCGGGGCCGATGTCGATCAGGTAGTCGGCTTCGGCGATGACGTTCAATTCGTGTTCGATGACGACCACGGTGTGGCCTTCATCGACGAGGCGATGCAAAACATCGATCAGGCGTCGGACGTCGGCGTGGTGCAGGCCGATGGTGGGTTCTTCGATGAGATAAAGATTGCGCTTGTCAGTCTTCAGTCCCTTCATTTTTTCGGTGAAGCTGCGACCCTGACCGGCGTTGAGTTCGGTGACAAGCTTCAAACGCTGGGCCTCGCCGCCGCTCAGGGTGGGGCTGGGCTGGCCGAGTTGGAGATAACCGAGTCCGGTGTCGGCCAGCAGTTGCAGTGGTCGCTGGACCCGGGGAATGCTGCTGAAAAATTCGGCGGCTTCGGTGATGCTCATGCGGAGAACCTGGCCGATGTTCTTCCCGGCATATTCGATTTCCAATGTGGCGGCATTGAAGCGCAGGCCGTGACACATTTCACAATGCACGCGTGTAGTCGGCAGGAAGTTCATCTCCACTTTGATCTCGCCGTTGCCGCCGCAGGTTTCGCAGCGACCGCCTTCGGTGTTGAAGGAGAAGCGGCCAGCCTCAAAACCACGCGCGCGGGCTGCGGGAAGCTGCGCGAACAATTTTCGAATGTCATCAAGGATGCCGACGTAGGTCGCGGGGCAGGAGCGGGAGGTTTTGCCGATGGGTGATTGATCGACCTCGTAGACAGCGGTGATGTGTTCGGCGCCACTGATGGAGGTGTAACTTCTAGGTTCCTGGTTCTTGGTTCTCGGTTTGGCGAGTGCGTTCTTCACGGCGGGATGCAACGAGGCGCGCATCAGGGAACTTTTTCCGCTGCCACTCACGCCGGTAAGGATGGTCAAACGACCGAGCGGAATGCTGACGTCGACATTCTTCAAGTTGTTCGCGCTCGCGCCTGCGAGTTTCAGCCATCCATCCTTTGCATTTCTCTTCGGTAACGCACGTCGTTCTCCGCGCAGCGGATGCTTCATCACTTCGCGCAATGATTTGCCGGTGACACTGGCTTTGTTCTTCTGGATTTCTTTAATCGTGCCCATCGCCGTGACTTCACCGCCGAAGCGTCCAGCGCCGGGGCCGAGATCAATGATGGTGTCGGCGCGACGCATGGTTTCTTCATCGTGCTCGACGACGAGCAGTGAATTGCCCTTGTCACGCAAGGCGATAAGCGTGTTGAGCAAAGCTTTATTGTCGCGCGGATGAAGGCCGATGGTCGGCTCATCGAGGACATACAATACGCCGCGCAGATTCGAGCCGAGCTGTGATGCCAGACGGATGCGCTGGGCCTCGCCGCCGCTGAGGGTGTCGGCGCTGCGGTTGAGTTGCAGGTAACCCAAGCCAACCTCGCGCATGAAGCGCAGGCGCTGTTCGATCTCCTTCAAGATGTCGCGCGCAATCTCGCCCTGCGTGCCGGTGAATTTCAACTGTGATACAGCTTGGCCGCCGCGCTCGGCAGACAACGCAACGAGCTGTTCAAGCCGCACCCCCTTGACCTGGACGGCGCGGGCGATGGGATTGATTCGGCTGCCGTGGCACGCGGGGCATACGACGTGCGAATGTTCCTCGCTGTTGAATTTTCGCTCCTCTTCCATTTCGGCTTCGAGCAATGAAATGTCGTCACGGCGTTCCGTTTCCGTTTGGTGAGCGACGGTGACGCCGAATCCACGGCACACCTTGCACCAGCCATGCGGACTGTTGAACGAGAACAGTCGCGGATCGAGCTCCTCAAACGACATTGCGCAGTTTGGACAACTCATCGCGGTGTTGAGCACCTGGATGGATTTGTCTGGCAGCCGCAGCTTCAGAGTGCCCTTGCCCATCTTCAGCGCTTTCTCAATGAAGGGCCGCAACGCCAGGGCGCTCATGCCGCGCTCAGTGCGCGTGATGACCGCGTCGATGGTGTGTTCTTTGAACCGTTCGAGCCGCGAGAAGTTCGCAGTGTCGCGGAATGTGCCGTCCACGAGCAAGGTATCGATGCCCTGCTTGCGTGCGAACTCGGCGACTTCGTTGTGAAAGCCCTTCCGCGCTTTCACGAGCGGGGCCATGATGTGAATGAGCGATCTCTGCGCGAGGTCTTCGACGATTTTCACCACGGCGCTGACGCTCTGCTTTTCCACGGCGATGTTGCAGTCCGGGCAGTATTGCGTGCCCACTTTGGAAAAGAGCAGACGAAGGAAATGATAAACTTCGGTGATGGTGGCGACGGTGCTCTTGCCGCTGCCGCGCGAGACACGCTGCTCGATGGCCACGGTGGGTGGCACTCCCGTGATTAAGTCCACCTCGGGCTTTTCCATCTGCTCGACAAAGGTCCGCGCATAGACCGACATGCTGTCGAGGAAGCGCCGCTGGCCTTCGGCAAACACGAGATCAAACGCGAGTGATGACTTGCCGGAGCCGCTCAATCCGGTCACGACGACGAGCTGATCACGCGGGATATCGAGCGATGCTGATGGAGTTTGTAGTCCCGCCTTCAGGCGGAACCGGAGAAGACTGACGGCCTAAAGGCCGGACTACGAGCGATGATGACGCGCGATACTCGGCGGGTTCCTCTGCGATAACGGAGGCAAGCAAAGTGGTGGTGCTTCGAGCTGCGCCGTTTCGTTCGAGCAGAACGGGCGCGAGGTATTTTCCAGTCCACGATTTGTCACACGCCGCAACTTCCTCCGGCGTTCCAGCGACGACGAGCTCTCCGCCGGTCGCTCCCGCTTCAGGGCCGAGGTCGATGACCCAGTCGGCACATTTGATGACCTCGATGTTGTGCTCGATGACCAGTATGCTGTGGCCTTCGTTCACGAGCCGCTGCAGGAGTTTCACCAACAGCGCGATGTCGTCGAAGTGCAAACCGGTGGTGGGCTCGTCGAGCAAGAAGAGCGTCTTCTTGTCGGAAGATTCGGGTTCCAGCAGATGACCGATGAGTTTTAAGCGCTGTGCTTCACCGCCGGACAAGGTATTAAGCGGCTGGCCGAGACGCAGGTAGCCGAGGCCCGCTTCGCAGAGCAGGTGCATCGACTTCACGACGGATTTGGCTTTCTTCGAGCTTTGTTCTTCAAAGAATGTCATCGAATCTTCGATTGTCATGCCGAGCACGTCGTGGATGCTCTTGCCCTCGAGTTTGATGCGCAGCGCATGGGGCTGGTAGCGTTTGCCCTCGCATTCGGGGCATGTGACATAGAGATCGCTCAGGAACTGCATCTCGATTTTCTCGTAGCCGTTGCCCCAGCAGCGTTCGCAGCGTCCGTCGCCACTATTGAAACTGAAGAATCCTGGCGTGATGCCTTCGGCTTTCGCGTCCTCGGTTTCGGCAAAGAGCTGACGGATGGCGTCGAACGCACCTACATAAACCGCGGGCGTGCTCCGCGGCGTGCGCGCCAGCGGGCTCTGATCCACCATGACGACGGTGCCGACCTTGTCGCTGCCTTCGATGGACTTTACTAGGCCGGGCTCGTCTTCAATGTTTTCGCCGCGCTGGCGCAGCAAGTTCCGGTAAAGCACATCATGCACTAGCGTGCTCTTGCCGCTGCCGCTGACGCCGCTGATGCAACAGAGCACGCCGAGTGGAATCTCGATGGTGAGATTTTTTAGATTGTGCTGTCGTGCGCCAACGATGCGTAGCGATTGGCCGCGCTTAACGGTGCGACGTTTGGTTGGAACGGGGATGCTTTTGCGTCCGAACAAGTAGTCGCCGGTGAGCGTGCCGTGTTTCTGGCGCAGGTTTGCAAGTGGCCCGCTGAAGACGAGTTCGCCGCCTTTCTCGCCACGACCGGGACCGATCTCGACAAGATTGTCTGCGGCACGCATCACGGCTTCTTCATGCTCGACAACGAGTAGCGTGTTGCCCTTGTCGCGCATGCCTTCCATGACGCCGATCAAGCGGCCGATGTCGCGCGGATGGAGGCCGATGCTTGGTTCATCGAGCACGAACAGCGTGTTCACAAGCGAGGCGCCGAGGCAGGTGGTGAGATTGACGCGTTGCAGTTCACCGCCGCTCAACGTGCGGGTCTGGCGATCAAGATTCAAGTAGCCCAAGCCAGCCCGCTCGAGATAACTTAGGCGCGAAGCCACTTCATCACGCAGCATCTTCGCGGCCTTGTCTTGATCGCCAATTTTCCACGATTTCATGTTCGGCAGCAGCTCGCAGACTGGCATCTGCCACAAGTCGTGAAGCGTTTTGCCCTCGACGCGATAATGCAGCGCCTCTTTCTTCAAGCGTCCACCGTTGCATTCGTGACACGTCGTGTAGGCGCGGTAACGGCTGAGAAAAACGCGCACATGCATTTTATAAGCGCGAGATTCCTGCCATTTGAAAAATCCGCGCACGCCATACCATTCACCGGCGTTATAAGCGGCTTCGGGATCGCTGCGGTCGCCTTCGATAAGCCACTTTTTATCGGTGGCGCTGAATTCATCGTAGGGCAAATCAATGTCGACTCCGCGATTCTTGGCGCATTTGATGAGATCGTTCTGGCAGTCTTTGTAAGAGTCACCGCTGAATGCTTTGATCAGTCCCTCGCGGATGCTGAGCGATTCATCGGGCATCGCCTTGGTCAAATCTAAGCCGAGTGTGCGACCGAACCCGCGACAAGTAGAACAGGCGCCGATGGGGTTGTTGAAGCTGAAGAGGCCGGGCGTGGGAGCTGGGAGTTTAATATCACAGTCCGCGCAGCGCCAGTCGGTGGAGAAGCTGACGATGCCAGTTGGAGGCTTGGAGCTTGAGGCTTGAGGAAATGAGACGCTCACCGTGCCTTTGCCAAAGCGCAGTGCGGCTTCGATGGCCTCGGTCAGGCGCGACTTGTTTGGTTCATCAAGTGTGATGCGATCCTGCACGACCTGAACCACAGCGGGCAGTTTTCGTTTTCCAAAAGCAGACGGCTCTTCGGTGCGAATCACCTCGCCGAAAAGCAAGACACGTGTGTATCCCTGTGATTGGAGGAAGGCGAAGAAGTCCTCAACTTTCGAATCAGCCGGCACAGGCACTCCGAAGAGAATAAGGGCGGATTTTCCTGCGTGATCGCTCAGCAATGAGCGCTGAATCGACTCCGCGCTCTCTGGTTTGACGGGTCGCGCGCACTCGGGGCATACACCTTCCGCGAGGCGCGGAAAAAGCATCTTCAAGTAATCATTGATCTCGGTGATGGTGCCGACGGTGCTGCGCGTGGAGCGGATGTTGTTGATCTGTTCAATGGCGATGGCCGGCGGGATGCCGATGATGGCGTCCACTTTCGGCTTGTCCATGCGCTCGAAGAACTGCCGTGTGTAGGGTGAGAACGTTTCGACGTAGCGTCGCTGGCCCTCCGCGTAGATGGTGTCGAACGCGAGTGATGACTTACCGGAACCGCTCGGTCCCGTGATGACGTTGAGTTTACCGAGCGGCAGATCAAGATCGAAGCCCTTCAGATTATTCTGTCGCACGCCGCGAATTTGGATCGCGTCAGGGACGGGTTTAAGCGGACGAGGATGAGACATGAGCAATTCAATGGGCGGAACGGGAATGGTAGCGATTCGTGTGCTGGGGGCAAACGGACGCAGTGTCGAACTTGAAGTTTCACCTGAATGGGGCACGATGCGCCCGCTGAATTTATGAAAATCATTTCTTTGTTTGCCGTCCTCGGAATCTTTTTGCTCGCTTCCTGCGAGTCACCACAACAACAAGGGGCTGACTATCTTGTTGGACTGGGTGGCGCAGCACCGCAGGCTCCGCCTTCGCTCGGGGTGGGAGAGCAGGTGTCTTACTGGGATGATGATGGTTCCCAGGGTGCGCCACGCATCGTGGTGGATTTGAAAAGACAGGTAGCGCAGTTCTACCGGGGCAATCATGTGATCGGTGTCGCGGCGATCGCTACGGGCAAGGAGGGCCGAAATACACCGCCGGGGAATTACAAGATCATGGAGAAAGACCCGACCCACAAGTCGTCGAGTTACGGGTGGATAGAGGACGGCGCGCAAAAGGTGGTGAACGATGACGCCACACCGCGCACGCCGGTTCCGGCGGGCTGCCGTTATGTGCCGGCGCCGATGCCTTGGTTCATGCGACTGCGCAGTGACGGCGTGGGCATGCACGAGGGGTATCTTCCCGGCTATCCCGCAAGCCACGGCTGCATCCGGATGGATCGCGGTGTGGTGAAGAAATTTTACGAAAACGCCTACGTCGGGATGCCGGTGGAGGTGGTGCACTAGCCGAGTCCGAGCGCTTCGATCTGCGCTTCGTCCCAGCCGAGATAGTGACCCAGCTCGTGGAGATAAGTCGTGCGCACTTCCCTGCGGAACATTAATTCGTCTCCGTCAGAGTAGTCCCAGAGATTGTCGAGAAATAATCGGATGCGCGGCCTGTCGTCGGGCCCGGAGGGCAGGGGGTCGAGCCGGTTCATGCCTTCGAACAAACCGAGCAGATCATCATCAAGCGACTCATCCGCATCGAGCGAGTCGTCGATGGTTTCAAATTGCACGGCGCACTCGTCCGCTGCGGCGCGCACATCGGCGGGTAGACGGCTCTGGGCGCGGGCGACTTCCGTCTCGGCGAGACGGAGGAGTTTTGCGAAGGCGACGGGCATGGCGCGATTTCATTTCATGGTGGCCGCCATGAGATGCGCATATTTTTCTTTCCAGTCCGCAGGCAGACGCATGGGCTTGCCCTGGGGCATCTGCACGAGAGCGAGCGACTGCTTGCAGGTGATTAACAATGCATCCTCGTCCTTGCGCCGCATCTCGAAGCTGCACCAGAAGCGGGCGCGCTCGATGCTGTCCAGCTTTCCATGGATGATTAGTTCATCACCGAGCTTCGTGGGCTTGCGGTAGTCGATCTCGGTGCGCACCAGCACGGGATAAAGATGGGTATGCGCCATCTCGCGCAAATTCAGGCCCAGCTTGGTTGCGAGGCGGGTGCGCGCGGTTTCGATCATGCGCAAGTAGGCGAGGTTGTGGACGACTCCGCCGCAGTCGGTGTCAAAGAACATGACTTCCTCGTGGGTGGTAATGGTGGGGGTTTGCATAAAGTTGAAGGGTTGAAGGGTTGAAGAGTTCAGGTTCAAAGGTTCGGGTTCAAGGAATAATTGCAGCAGCGCGAATGGGCGGCACGTTGAACCTTGAACCTTGAACCTTGAACCTGTAGCCTCCCGCCTACCATGCGCCTCGCCTACCTCTACAGCCGTTATCCGGTCGTTTCGCAGACGTTCTGTGATTCGGAGATGCTGGCGCTGGAGGCGCTGGGTTTTGATCTGGAAATCGTCTCGCTTAATCCGCCGCCGGATTCTTTCCGACATGAGAGGCTGGACCGGCTGAAGGCGGAGATGCACTATCCGTCACCGGGAGTGGTGCTGGATGCGAAGGTGCGGGCGCCGGAGTTTCAGGACAAACTGGGGCCGCTGGTCGCAGAACACGATGCGAAATACGGCGGCAAGTTCAAGGCGGCGATGCGCGCACGCAATGCCTGGCACTTCGCGCCGCTGCTGCGCAAACTTGGCGTGAAGCACGTGCATGTTCACTTTGCCAATCGAGCCACGCACACGGCACTCTTTCTGAAGAAGCTTGGTTTCACGTTCAGTTTTACGGCTCATGCGCAGGATTTCATGGTCGATCTCGGAAGTGATGATTTGCTGCGCGAGATGGCGCGCGAGGCGGAGTTCGTGATTGGTGTCAGCGATTACTCGTGTGATTTGCTGGCGCAGATTTGCGCGGAAAGCGCGGCGAAGATCACTCGGATTTACAATGGCATCGAGCTCAATGATTTTCCAAGGGCGCAGCCGGAACGCGGCGGGGTGCTGCGCATCGTCAGCGTGGGACGTTTGATCGAGTTCAAGGGTTTCATGGTGCTGCTGGATGCCGTGACGGAGCTGAACCGGCGCGGCGTATCCACGGATACGCGCATCATCGGCGAGGGACCGGCGCGCGTTGATCTGGAGCAGATGATCTCGGCGCATGGGCTTTTGAATGTCACGTTGCTGGGTGTTCGCAGTCAGCGGCAGATTCAGCGGGAACTGGCGGAGGCTAATGTTTTCGTGCTGCCGAGCATCGTGGATCACAAGGGTGCCTGTGATATTTTGCCAACGGTGATCACCGAGGCCATGGCCTGCCGGCTTCCTGTCGTGAGCACCCGCGTGTCAGGCATTCCAGAGATGGTGTTGCACGGTGAGACTGGCCTGCTGGTGGAGCCGGGCGATGATCATGCACTGGCGGATGCGATTATGGAGCTGTCAGTGAATCCGGCGCGGCGCCAGGCCATGGGCGAAGCGGGGCGCATCCACGCGGAAAAGAATTTTTCAATCGAGGTGACGGTGCCGCAACTGGCTTCGCGGTTCCATAGCAAAGAGTCCGATGACAGGCGCGCGGAGTCGCCCGTGGTCTATTTGATAAATCAATGGAATGGCGAGACAACGCAGCTCGACGCGTTGCATGATGAGCCGCGGCTGCGAGTGATCGCGTGCTCTTGTTCTGACAACATGCGACAGGCGGATGCGCAGCAGTTGGATCAAATAGAGTTCCTGCCGGATGCGGTGGTTCTGGAATCACATTGGCTGCGGCAATCCGGACTGCGGCATCGGCTGGAGCGGGCGCGCAGCGTTCTGGGTGAGTCTGTTTCTGGAGAAGAGTTTTATCAGCAGGCCCGGCGGGCGGTTTATCTTGCGGATGCGTTGCCTCGTCGTGGAGTGAAGCATTTGCATGCATTTCGGTCGGACGCGGTGCTCTGCGTCTGGCTGGTGAATAAACTTACCGGCATGAGTGTCAGTGCCGCGATCGAGGAGCAGCCGGCGACCAGTCGCGCCTTGCTGGCGCGCTTGCTGGTTGATTTTGAAATGGTTAGCAATTCTGATAAAAAACTTGGCGGCGACACTGGATTATTTGCGAAAGATGCGCTCTCGTTAAACAAACCTGTCACCCATCGAGAGCTTCGGTTCGGACCGCTGCGGCTGAGGCTACGGAAGCCGGCTTTGCAGCAAGATCGCAGTCAGCTTGAGCGGGATTGGTTTCAGCTAATACTGCAAAACCTAAATGCTTGAGCGAGTCGCCATCGTCATACCCTGTTACAATCATGCCCGATTTGTGGGCGAGGCGCTGGAGTCCGCACTGGGGCAGACGCGCAAGCCGGACCGGGTGATCGTGGTGGATGACGGATCGAAGGACAATTCGCTGGAGGTTTTGCAGGTGTTCGCCAGTCGCGGTGTGGAAGTTTACGCGCAGGAAAATATTGGCGCCCACGCAACGATCAACCGGCTGGTGGAACTCGCCGCGACCGACTGTGACTGGGTGGCGATTTTGAATTCTGACGACCGCTATCTGCCACAGCGGCTCGAATACTGCCTCGAGGCTGCCCGGCAGCGCCCCGGCCAGGCCGTCATCGTCACCGGACTGCATGTTCTCGGTGATAACGGCGTGGTGCTGTCGCAGGATGCTCCGCGTTCGCGCTGGTTTCACGGTGCATGGAACCTGGGCAATCATGCCGATGCTGAATTGCCGGAGTGGCTTGGCCAGGCAAACTTCGTGGCGACGACGAGCAATATTCTGGCGCGCACGGATTATCTGCGGGCGAATCCATTCCGTCCGTATCGTTTCAATCACGACTACTATTTTTTCGCCACTGCGATGCTGGAGAACCAGCTCATGGTGTGTCCTGAGGTTCATCTGGAATATCGCGTGCACGGCAGCAATACGATTTCCACCCGTCCGGAGCCGCTCATGCGCGAGATGATCCGGATGCATCTGGACTTTTACCGGAACAACGCCGCGCGGCTGCGCACCTCCCCTGAGCTGCGCAAGAGGTTCTATGCCTTCGTCCGCAGTTCGTGGGACAATATTTCCAGCTTTCATGCCGGCCTGTTTCAAGTGGCCGTGGCCCAGCTGGTGGGGAAATGCAGCGAGGATGAAATCGCCGCACTGTCCGCGGGCATGCCAGCGATCGAATTTAATGAGTTTCCCAACAAAGAGCTGACCAGCTCGCGCCGCGGCGCACCTTCGCTTAACACCACCGCATCGCTGCAAAGGCGGCTGGAAGACCTGGGTGCTGAGTATGAGCTGTCCAAGGGCGATCGCGAGGCGCTGGATCGTCTCTGCCGCTATCGCCACAAGATGTTGCGCTCTTACTGGGTTCGTCTCGGATTGCTGCTGGGGGCCTGCCATCCGCTGGTGAGCAATCGTGGCAAAAAGCCCATCGAGAAAATGCTCTGGCTGCGTGATGCCTGCGCGAGCAATCTCTGGCTGAGAATCGGCGAGATCCTCGGATCCAGGGGCTGCTACGAACTTCGGCGCAGCCTGGTGTGAGGTGCCACGAACCTATCGATGCGGGATCGTTGAACTCCGATGAGCCGGCCCAGCGCCAGTCACTTTAATTTTACCATCCTCGACGAGACCGAAGACTGGATCGTGGTGGACAAGCCGGCACCCTTGCAAATTCATCCCAGCAAGCCCACGGACGCCGGGCTGACCTTGTGGGACGGATTGCGCGCCATGCTCAGTTATGAAATCATCAACGGCGGGCAGGTCTCGCTCATCAACCGGCTTGATCGTGAAACCAGCGGCGTGGTGCTGGTGGCGAAAAATGCCGAGACCGCGCGGCGCTTTGGCAAGGCGATGATGCGCCGGCAATGTGCGAAAACTTATCAGGCCATCGTGCGCGGCTGGCCGGAGTGGGAAACGCACAATCTGGATGCGCCGATCCTGCGCGCGGGCGATGTCAGGGAATCACGCGTCTGGGTGAAGCAGATGGTGCATCAAGACGGCGCACCCTGCACGACGGGCTTCCGCGTTTTACGTAGATTTGAGCGAAACGTGGACCATATGCGCATGCCTTTTACGCTGATGGAGGCGAAACCGCATACTGGCCGCATGCATCAGATTCGCGTGCATCTGGAGCATCTTGGATTCCCCGTGGTGGGTGACAAAATCTACGGCGGCGATGAATCGTGTTATTTGGAATTCATCAAGACCGGATGGACGCCCGCGCTGGAAAAGAAGCTGCTGCTGTCGCGGCAGGCGCTGCATTCGCAGCGCATGGAGGTGGAGGATGCGCTGGGAAACCTGGCTTGGGAAGCGCCGCTGGCGGCAGAGATGCGCGATTTTGTTGAAGGCGGCAGTCTTGCCAAACAGCGCAGCCGGTGAATGATGATCCGGCCCATGTATCCCGTCCCTTTGCAAAAGTTGATCGATTTTTTTGAGCACCTGTCAGAGCAGGAGCGCCGGGAAAATCTGCTGCTGCTGGCGGAACAAGCCAAGAAGCAGGAGCCGCGTGAAGGAGAAAAGTTTGAATTGGAGGATGTGCGCAAGGATGAGGAGTGCACCGACACCGTGGGGATTTTTCTGCGGGTGGAAGATGGTGGCTGCGCCCATTTTGCGATCACCTTGGGTCCGAAGGTGCAGACCCTGACTCGAGCGATGGCGACCATCCTGTGCCGGGGACTGAACGGAACGATGCTTCAGGAGGTGCTCAATGTGCCCGAAGATTTTGTTTCTCGAATCATTGGAGCTGACCTGGTGCGACAGCGGAGCCAGACTGTTTATTATGTGCTCAATCGCATGAAAGCCGCGGTGCAGGAAACTCTCAAACGCGAGGGAATCAATGGCGCAATCTGATGCCGCTTCGTCGCCCTGCTGACGATCGTTATGTGCGTGGGGTTTGTGCTGGGGATGAATGGACTGCGGCAAAAAATAGAAAGAGCTGCGGGGGTGATCAAACCGAACCCCATGACGAACATGCTGACTCGTTATGTGATTGGTTGCCGTGAACTCATCAAGCTGTCGGGCACACAACAGAAGCTAACGGCTGATTCGTTGATTCGAGTCGTTAATCAAGCGAGGCAAAAGCCTATTGATGAATTTCGATCAGCCATTGTGGTCGGTGTGCTGCGAGATACGTGGGCTGATGAGAAGCTGACCGACGCCCTGGTCAAACGTGAGCCGGAGTTGAAGGGGGACTTGGCGATTCTTCGACTGTTGGAGAATGAGGGGGCGAAGATTTCGCAAGAGCATTGGGAATATTTTGAACAACGTCATGGCTGGGTGGCGCGGCTGGCACGCGCGCAAGCAACGGGCTGGACGGAACCGGGCTGGCAGACACTGCGCGTCGAAGCGATACGAACAGTCACGGCCATTGGCGCGATCACCTTCGGTGGCTTGGTCGCCCTGATTCTGGGTGCGGTGCTGTTGATTATGACGCTCGTGCGTTGGTATCGTGTCGGTGTGCCGACCTTGGTGCAGCGATTGGACTCGCGGCGGGGATCATTGTTGGTGGAAGCGTTTGCCATTTACCTCTTTGCTTACACGATCCTGCTTTCTACTTTGCATGAAGCACTTCCGGGCTGGCCGAGCGCAGTCTTCTATGGCGTGGCGCTGGCGTTTGTGATTCTGGCGATTTTTTGGCCAAGGTGGCGCGGAATGGAGAAAAAAGTGTGGCAGCAAGCGCTGGGCTTTCATCGTGGGGCAGGTGTGTTCCGTGAAGTGCGTGCTGGTGTGATTGGTTGGATCACGGGATTGCCTTTACTGGCGGCGTCGGTGTGGCTGGCGCAGTTGATAGCCCAATGGACCGGAGATTCTCCAACGCATCCGATCGTGGAGGAGTTGGGGCAGCCTGGGTTCGCGCGGTGGGGTATCGTGGTGCTCGCTGTTGTGTGGGCTCCGCTGGTGGAGGAGACGATGTTTCGCGGACTGCTTTTTCCAGGACTGTCTTCGATTTCGCGTTGGTTCGTAGGTGCGGTGGTGAGTGCGTTTGTGTTTGCCGTGATTCATCCCCAAGGCTGGGCCGGTGTGCCGCCGATCATGGTCATCGCGCTTACGATGTCCACGCTGCGATTGACTCGTGGGAGCTTGATCGCACCGATGGCGGCACACGCGCTGAACAATGGGTTGGTGTCGGTGCTGCTGCTGGTCGCGATGTGACTTCGCTTCGGAAAGAAGTGGCTGGACAATATTGTGCCCTTAGTTACACATTTCTGCCGAGCACTCCCATGCTATATCACATCTCCGCCGAGAAACGGCACACTCCCATGCAATACCACATCGCCCGAAACGGACAGCAGGCTGGAATCTTCAGCGAGGATGAAGTGCGCTCCAAACTGCAGCTCAACGAGTTCTCAAGTTCAGATTTGTGCTGGACCGAGGGCATGGCCGAATGGCAACCGCTCGGATTGAAATTTTCATCGACCCCGCCGCCTGTTTTCACGAGTGCAACCCCGATGAATCCGTATGCTCCACCGCAGACGAACATCATTCCGAACAACACGGTGAACGGCCTCCAGTTGGCGTCATTGGGCAGCAGACTATTGGCTGTGATTCTTGATGGTGTGATTGGGGTGGCTCTCATGATCCCGCTTTTTATTGGCTTGTTCATCCTGTCGAGTAACGCGGAAAGCAACGGTGAGCCCAATTTTTCACCCGTCGTGATAGGTTTGATCGGCCTGTCTGTAGTCTTGTTTATTGGGTTGGTGATTTACAATCTGATCCTGCTGGCCACTCGTGGACAGACGATCGGCAAGAAGCTCATGAGCATTCGGATCGTCACCCACCCTGAGGGGGCCAATCCCGGCGGAGTAAAGACCATTCTGCTCCGGGCGTTTGTCAACGGTTTGATCGGTGCCGTGCCTGTGCTCGGGCCGATCTACTCGTTGGTGGACATCTGTTTCATCTTCCGTGATGACCGCCGCTGCATTCATGATCTGATCGCCGGCACCCAAGTCGTGCAAGGCCAGCCGCCCGTAAGTTGAACTGGCCTGGGCCGATCCTGGCACCAACCAATTTTGCATAAATTCTTAGCCAAATAGCAGATTTGTGCTAGTTTTACCCTCTATGACTGCCGCAAGAAAGACGCGCTTTTTTCGTAGAGTTCCAGATCATGTGACCGATGAACTGGTCAATGTGCTCTCCAGTGGAAAGACCCACGAGTTTAATGCGTTGTTCGGTCTGGTATATGAAAAGCTGAAGCTGAAAAATGCCGTCAGCGGCGGCGAAGAAATGCTCCGCCTGCGGGCTTACGAAAAGCTGCAAAACCTTGTTGGGCGCGGCTTGGTTCAAAAAAATGCCAAGGCCTATCGCGGCCTCAAAGGACTGGAGAAAGCCTCCAGCGCCAATGTGCTGGCCCGGGCCGAAGCGGCTGCGAATGCCCGCTGAGCTTTTGTTCGCCATCTCAAATAAATTCAAGAAGGCCGCCCTGCAGAAATGGTGCGGCCTTTTTTATAATCATCATTCTCTCAACGCGCCGGTAAACTATCTCAGTTCCGCAGCCACATCACCCATCAAGGCATAGACCTCGCGTCCCTGGCCGCTGTTTTCGAGGAGATCATCACTAAACTGCGCACGTCCGGGCTCGAAAATAGTGATGACACAGGAGCCGCCAAAAAGGAACAGCCCCTTCTCCGTTCCTTTCTCGGCATGCACGCCCGGACGATAAGTTTGTTGCACCGTTCCGACGCAGGTCGCCCCTACTTCAATCAAGAGCACTTCGCCCCATTGGGGAGTTTGGTGCCGGGTTATCAGCCTTTTATTCTCCCAGAAAATGGAGGGCCGCACCCGTAGCGCGATGGGATTGACAGAATAGAGTGGCCCGCTAATCAGCCTGGCTTCGCCCGGCACTCCTGCGCAGGGAAAATGAAACCGATGATAGTCTACCGGGCAGAGCCGGGAGATTAACATTGCCCCTTGGGCAAATCGCGCTGCGAGCGCGTCATCACCCAGCAGGGCGCGCAAATTAAAACGCACTCCCTTGACGAAAATGCCGTTGTTCTCCGCGATGTTCGGGATGGCAAAGTGCCGGCCATCTGCCGGGAAAATCGCCACGTTGTTCTCTGGGACAATTGGCCGCGCGGCGGGAATCAACTTGCGGGAGAAAAATGCATTAAAATTTGGGAAGTCCTGCCAATCGCCAGTCATCTCGTCTTCGCGAATGTTATACTTAGCGATGAAAGGGCCGATCTTGTTCCGGCTGTTCGGTTGGTTCATGCGCCAGCCATACCAGCGGGAAAAAATCGCGCGCTTCACCAGCAGCCAGAGCGAGAGCCGGCCCAGAGGTTTTTCATAAGCCCAGCGCAGAAATTTCTCGCCATAGATGGCCTCAGTTTCAATGAGCAGCGTTTCACGGTTGTAATAGGTGACGGGCAGGGACATGCACGCCGAATAAAGTGCAGAGAGACTGATCGCGCCAGCATTCATCATCATGATCGCGACAAGCCGGAAGGCCCTGGCCATGCGATGCCAAACCCTCAATAATCTGTTACTTCGGAAATTACCGAAATAACTGTTGACGCCGATTAGCGGGGTGCGATGTTGTGTTGGCGGAAAATCCCGCCAACACAAAATGAATCCCATCCTCATCACCCATCTGGGCTACCTGGCTCTCTGCATTCCGCTGACAGTCTGGGTGGCCAAAACCCTGCACAAAAACGGCCGCGTGTTCCTCGTGGACAGCTTCCACGGAAACAAGGATCTGGCGGACTCTGTCAACCATCTCCTGGTTGTCGGTTTCTACCTTATCAACCTCGGCTTCGTCGGCCTTTACATTCGGAACGGAGCCCGGCCTGCCGATTTGACCGGAGTCATTGAAGAGACAAGCGTCAAAGTCGGCACCGTCACCCTGGTGCTCGGTGTGATGCACTTGTTCAATCTCTACGTCTTTAACAAAATTCGCCGGCGTGCCATGCTGCCCGGTATGCCGCCCCCGTTGCCCGCAGACGGACAAATTGCGCTCCCCTGATCAACCCCAACCTGTCCGTGTCATGAAATGGCTCTCCGTGCTTTACGACGATCATTGCGGCATCTGCTCCCGCTTGCGTCGCTGGCTGGAATCTCAGTCCACTTTCGTGCCGCTGCGTTTGGTGCCGCTTCATTCGCCGGATTTAACGAAGCGCTTTCCCGGGATCGAGTCCTTCGATCCTGGGGAAAAACTTGTGGTCGTGGCGGATGATGGCCTCGTCTGGCGGGGCGACAGCGCCTGGATCATGTTGCTCTGGGCTTTGCGTGATGGTCGCGAACTGGCGCTGAAGCTTTCATCACCCGCGTTGCGACCGATGGCGCGACGGATAGTCACGCTCGTATCGAATCATCGACTCCGCTTCTCGCGGTGGCTGCGATTGCAGCCTGATCTCGCGGCGGATGCCGTAACATGTTCAGATGGGAGCTGCGGGATCGTTCGGAAATGAACGGCAGGAAGACGACGACAGTGGGCTGCCGTCCCACTTGTTGTTGCGATTGACGCGGTCTCGCTAAACTCAATTGCATGAGCAGCACTTTCACGGACGACATCCCCGCCATTGGTATTATTGGTGGCTCAGGCATGTATGACGTCGACGGCTTCACCCAACGCGAGGAAATCGCCGTTTCCACACCTTATGGTGATCCATCCGACAAGATCGTGTCCGGTGTGCTCGCGGGTCGTCGTGTGTATTTTCTCCCGCGTCACGGCAAGGGGCACCGCATCCTGCCGACAGAAATCAACCATCGCGCAAACATCTATGCGCTGCGTTCGCTCGGCGTGCGCTTCATTATTTGCGTGACCGCAGTTGGAAGTCTCAAGGAACAATATCATCCGCGCGACATCCTGCTGCCGGATCAGTTCTTCGACCGCACTTCGCGGCGGGAACATCATACCTTCTTTGGGCGTGGCATCGCAGCGCACATTGCGTTCGCCGATCCCATCAGCGCGGGCCTGCGCACGCTGCTCGCAGAAGAGTCGCGCTGTGCAGGAGCGACCTTGCATGATGGCGGCACTTACGTTTGCATGGACGGCCCGGCATTTTCCACTCGAGCGGAGTCTAACGTGAATCGCCAGCTTGGCTTCGATGTCGTCGGCATGACGAATCTACCAGAAGCCAAACTCGCCCGCGAGGCGGAGATCGCCCTGGCGACGCTGTCCATGGTGACGGACTATGATTGCTGGAAAACGGATGAAGCACACGTCACGGTGGACGCTGTCATCGGTCATCTTCAGGCCAACGCAGGCAGAGCCAAGGAGATCATCGCCCGAGTGATCCCGCGCGTTCCGCACTCGGCGGACTGGCCGGAGCATCGGGCGCTGGACAATGCGATCATCACGCCGCGTGAATTCTGGCCGCAGGAAACAGCGGAGTCACTGCGCGCCATATTGCAACGATTCATCAAATAGATCATCGGGCATCACGCCGCCCGTCTGAAGCCTCCGAAGTCAGCTGCAGAGTTCCGGCTCAGTGCCGGTGTGCACCCTTGTCACAGTAGCAGCCGCCCTTGGGATGTCCTGGCTTGCAGCCGCAGCTCTTGTGACTGCAGTAGCAGTGGGTCTCGTGATGCTGTTGTTGCTGATGATTGTGGCCCTGCGCGTGTCCCTGATAGTAGCCTTGGTTGTAACCCTGATTGTAGCCGCCGCCGTTGTAGTTTTGGTTGTAGCCACCTCCATAATAGCCTTGGTTGTAACCGTGATTATATCCGCCGCCGTGGTTCGAGTAACTGGGCACGTCGACGCAAGAAACAAGTCCGGCGGCCAGTGCGGCACAGCAGAGAAGGCGAATGCAGATTGATTTCATAAGGGTGATCACAGCAAAGATTTCATGTCAGATCAAGCGAATTTGTGACGTGGCAGGAAATGACATTGTGCAATTTGCGCTTTCCAGTCGCAGTCTCGTGGATAACATCACTCCGGCACAGTCCCATAAAAACTCCCGCACCATTCTAACCGTGACCCCATCCCGCATGTTTTTTCTCACCTGGCTCGGAATCATCATCGCTGGCGCACAGTCCGGCTGCACCACCGCCCATGTCGCCAGCAGCCCCATCGCGCCTGGCATCGAAACTCGTCGCGCCGTAACCCCAGATACCCATCTCGCGCCGATCACTGCACCGCGCGGATTGCGCAATCTGGACTCTCCGCAAATCCCCAAAGTGCCGCCGCCGGGCGCGAGGAATTCCTATTCCTCCGTCCATGTGAACGGGCCGTATCTTGCAATCACGTTCGACGATGGTCCGCATCCGCAGAACACACCGCGACTCCTCGGCATGTTGCGGGAGCGCAACATCAAGGCGACCTTCTTTGTCGTCGGATCGCTGGCCAAAGAATATCCGGGCATCATCCGGGCCATCCTCGCCGATGGACATGAGATTGGAAATCAC
This sequence comes from Verrucomicrobiota bacterium, assembly GCA_021413535.1. Lineage (GTDB taxonomy): Bacteria > Verrucomicrobiota > Verrucomicrobiia > Verrucomicrobiales > Verrucomicrobiaceae > VFKE01. Next base: position 5,397 of record JAIOQF010000047.1, on the reverse strand, counting down.
ACCCTGACGCATCCGCTGAACATGACGCGTCTCTCCGACGAAAAGATCCGGCACGAAGTCGGCGCCACGGCGGATGCCTTGCAAGAAATCGCCGGATATCACGCCCGTCTCTTCCGTCCCCCGGGCGGAGCGACCAATGCGCGCATCAAGCAGTGGCTCTACGACGAATACGGCCTGTGCAATATTCTCTGGAGCGTGGATCCGAACGATTGGAAGCGTCCGGGCGTGAGTGTGGTCACGCAGCGCCTGGTGAATGGAGCGCATCCCGGGGCCATTCTGCTCTGCCACGATCTCCATGCGCCTACCGTGGACGCAATGCCCGGCACGCTCGATGCGCTGCTGGCCAAGGGTTATCGCTTCGTCACCGTCAGCCAGCTTCTCAACATGGAGACTGCGGCGACAACCATGATCGCGCCAGCTGCTCCAGAAATTACTGCCCCAGCGACGACCACGGTCACAACGCCACCGGCAGAAGAATTGTAAGCGGCCTTGGCCGTCCGTCGCAACCAGCCACACTCCGCAGCGATGATCGGCCAGGATTATTTTGACCGGCGCGCACGGCTGGACTCGGCGCTGCTGGCATTGCAAGGAATCGCGGCTGAAAATTCGCAAGGCGACGAGCCGACAGCGACGATCAACGGCCTCATTGAGGGACTGAAGGTTCCCTTCTTGTTGGTTATGGTCGGCGAAGATGATGTCGAAAAATCCATCTTGCTGAATGCGCTCACGGGTGTGGACTTGTCGAAGGCGGGTGTGAAGCCTGCGCCCGAAAAAAATCTGTTTCTCCAGCATGGCCCGATACAAAAGCGGGTTTCAGTTGCGACCACGCTAGAGGAAGTCGATGTGCCCGAGGATTTTTTTCGAGACTTTAGTGTCGTGGACATAACGGCCACAGACTCGATCAAGAAAGAGCATCATGAAACAGCAGTGCGTTTCCTGTCCACTGCGGATCTGGTTATCTTTGTGTTCTCCGCGTTGAACCCTTGGGGATCTTCGACGTGGGATTTCCTTAAGATGATCCACCAGCAGCTATCAAATAACGTCATATTCGCGCTGCAGCATTCTGATCAGCGGGAGCCGGAGGAGCTTCAGTCCATTCTCGCCTATATGAAGCGGCTTTGCGGGCAGCGCCTCAATCGTGAGTTCCCAATTTTTCCCGTTTCCGCCAACCGGGCCTGGCTGGCGCGCAGCACCGGAATCGACTGCGACCGGCTCCTGATGGAAAGCGGCTTCAACAGCCTCGAACAACACATCTCGGCAGTCATCAGCGGCAGCAGCACGCATCATGAGAAGCTAGCGAGCACAATAAAATCGGCGCATCAGATTTTTGGATCGCTTCAAGCTGGCTTTGAGAAGGATAATGGTCAGCGCATGAAGCGGGCAAATACCCTTCGCGCAATCGATGAGGGTCTGGCCGCCCAAGCACAGCGCACGTTCGACAAGATCACCACTGCATCAGAGGCAGCCGCAACCGTCTTGCAACAATCCGTGCAGCGCACTCTGGCCGCCGCTTCCGCGCAACTGAAGTCGAGCGCTGTGCTGCGAAGTTTGCTGCGCAAAGATTGGACATATTTCGAGGTCGAAACGTCGCAGCAAAACGAACCTGCTGCCGCGGAACAGGCGGATTGGAATCGCGCCGCCACAGTTCTCGAAGAAGATGTGTCGGCGATGGCAGATCAAGTCCGCAGGCAGCTTGCAGATGGGCTTAACGTTCAGGCGGGTGATGATCTAAAGCCCGATGTCATCTACTGGGCCGCGCAACGCGGTCGCTTTCTTGCGCAGGCCAGCGGCATACAGCAGCGGGCATTTTCCGGCCTGAAAATATCACAGCATCTGATGCCCGCACTGGCGTCAGCGCGCAAGCTCGCCCGGCGGCAGATGATTTTCACCATGGTTTGCGTCATCGCTGCGCTGATACTCGGTGCGGCTGGTTGTTGGATTTCCGCTGGCGGCGCGGTGGGTGCAGCCGTCCTCGCCTTTTTCGTTCTGGGTCGCCCCTGTTCCAAACTGCTGGCGAGCGCCTTTGCGGACTGCGAGTCACACCTGGCTGCGGCTCCGATGAAAATGAAAAATCTGCTCGACCAGCATGTGCGCGATGAAACAGAAAATCTCTACGAACGATTCAACAAGGTGCTCCAGCCTGTGCGGGAGCAGCTTGACGAGCAAGAGCGCAAACGGGTGACGCTGCAACGGCAGATCGAAAATCTAGACCGCATTTTGCAAGAGTTGGCGGCGGAACTCAGACCTGGCGCCAACCTGCCGGCTTGAGACGATGGTCGAAAGACTTGTTTGCACGGCAGCGGTTCACTTGCTTTGATGGATGATGCCTGAGACTTCTCCAACCGCTTCCGCCACAGCGCGCACCTTTGCGGCCCGGCTGGTCAGCACGCTAGTGCTCTGGGCCTTGATGGTCATCGGTCTGAACTTCCGTCTCGATTGGCCATTGATGGTCATCGTCGTCACCTTCGGTTTGTTGGGCACCTGGGAATATGTGCGCCTGAGTCGTGATGATCCTGGCGCTCGGGCTTATGGTAATCTAGTGCTTTTCGTGGCCGTGGTTTACTGGGCTGCGGCCTCTTGGGCGGGTATTCGTTCGAGTAGAATGGTTTCTCATTTTCGTCCAGAAGCAATCCCATTCTGGATCGATCTCGGTTCTCTGCTGTTGATCGTGCACGGCTCATTTCTGCTGGCTCTGCGCGGCCCGCTGGAGGGCGAGCACACTCTGCGGCGCATTCTCGGAACGCTGGCAGGATTTGCTTTTACCATTCTGCCGGGAGCATTTTTTCTGCGGCTGCTGTTCTTTAATCAAGCCGGTGCGCATTTATTGCTGCTGATGATTATCATTGTGAAGTTTGGCGACATGGGCGCTTATCTAATAGGAAGCTGGCTGGGCCGGCACAAGATGATCCCGCACATCAGTCCTAAGAAAACTTGGGAAGGATTCGGCGGCGCCATTCTAGGCAGTTGCGTGGCGTTTGCCGGGATGATGGTTTTCGATGGGAAACTATTGCTGCCACTGAACTGGTTGAGCGGCTTCGGATTTGCCGTGCTGCTGTGCCTGATCGGTGTGCTGGGTGACTTGGCGGAATCCGTGCTCAAACGCTGTCACGGCATCAAGGATTCCGGTTACACCTTGCCTGGCATCGGCGGCATCCTCGATCTCACCGACAGCATGTTGTTCGCGGCACCGGTGGCATATTATTATCTTCGATTGATTTCCTAGCTGAGAAATTCATGCCTCGTCGCCGCAAAGTTCTCCTGCTTGGCTCCACTGGTTCCATCGGCACCAGCGCGCTCAAAGTGGCCCGCGCCATTCCAGATCGGATGGAAATCGTCGGGCTGGCGGCCCATCGGAGTGTGGACGCGTTGGTGCGGCAAGTTGCGGAGACGAAGGTCAAGCAAGTGTGCGTCACCGATCCCGAGGCTGCACGCCGGGCGAGGGGACTGCTGCCGCAAGACGTGGAAGTATTCGACAGCGCATCGGGCTTGTTGAAACTGGTGCAGGCGAGCGAGGCTGATCTGGTGTTGATCGCCATCGTCGGCACTGCTGGGCTGGCTCCTGCACTGGAGGCGATCGAATTGGGAAAAAATCTCGCCGTCGCCAGTAAGGAAATTCTGGTGATGGCCGGCGAGGCCGTGATGAGCGCCGCGCAGCGCAAAGGCGTGATCGTGCTTCCCGTCGACAGTGAACACAACGCCATCTTTCAGTGCCTTGAAGGTCGCGACCCCGCGAGCGTGCGTCGTTTGATTCTCACGGCCAGTGGCGGCCCGTTCCGCCAGATGGACGCTGCGGAACTGGAGCATGTCACGGTCGAACAAGCGTTGAAACATCCCACTTGGAACATGGGCCGGAAGATCACCATCGATTCTGCCACGCTGTTTAACAAAGGGTTGGAGATGATCGAGGCTCGCTGGTTGTTCGGCGTCCCCATGGCGCATGTGGATGTCATCGTTCATCCGCAGAGCATCGTGCACAGCATGGTCGAGTTCATCGACAACTCTGTGCTTGCCCAACTCAGTCACTCGGACATGTGCTTCCCCATCCAGTATGCCGTCACCTGGCCTGATCGCGTGGCCAATGATCTGGAGCCGATCGATTTCGCCAAGCTGGCCACACTCGATTTTGAAGCACCGCGCGCGGACGCATTCCCCGCGCTCCGTCTGGCGCGAGAGGCGGGCGAGACCGGTGGCACCCTGCCTGCCGTGATGAACGCCGCCAACGAAGTAGCTGTGCAGCTTTTTCTCGACCGTAAAATCAAGTTCACGCACATCTGGCAGACTGTGGAGCGCGTGATGCAGGCGCACGATGTCGTGCAGCATCCGGCGCTGGAGCAACTGATTGCCGCCGACGCGTGGGCGCGTCAGGCGGTGAAAACTTGATAGTAAAAAGCAGGCGCATCACCTGCTTTCCCCTTGGGCAGTTAAGCAGCCGCTTCCGCCTTTTCTTTTTTCTTGCGACCGCGTTTGCCGGCGGAACCACGGAGCGCCTTCGGAATCGGATCTTCCTTTTTCTGCAGGGCGCGGCGCAACTTACGCAGTGCGATGTTCTGCAACTGGCGGATACGCTCGCGCGTCACGCCAAACTCTTGGCCGACTTCCTCGAGCGTGCGCGCCTTCTGGCCGTTGAGCCCGAAGCGGGCATCGATGATCTTGCGCTCGCGTTCGTCGAGAACCGTCAGCAAGCCGTCGAGCTGGCTGTGCATGTTCTTGTGCGAGAGCAGGTCGAAGGGTGTCTGGGCGTTTTCATCGCCGACGATTTCGCCGAACTCCGTGCTGTCGTCATCGCTGATCGGCGCGTCGAGTGACGCGGGGCGCATGGACGCGGTCTTGAGTTGGCTGAGCTTGGAGCGGTCGATGCCGATTTCCTCGGACAACTCGTCGTCGGTCGGTTCGCGACCAAGTTCTTCGCTCATCGCCATGGCGACGCGGCGCATCTTGGAAATTTTGTCCACCATGTGGACGGGCAGGCGGATCGTTTTGGACTGATTGGCGAGCGCGCGCTTGATGGACTGCTTGATCCACCAGGCGGCGTAGGTGGAGAGCTTGCCGCCCTTGTTGGGGTCGAAGCGTTCCACAGCCTTCATGAGGCCGATATTGCCTTCCGAGATCAAGTCGAGCAAAGGCAGGCCGTAGTTGGCGTAATCCTGGGCGATCTTCACGACGAGGCGCAAGTTCGCACGGATCATGTGGCTGCGCGCCTCGGGGTCGCCTACTTTAATGCGGTCGGCAAGTTCGACTTCCTGTGCGGGCGTCAGCAAATCTGTCTTGCCGATCTCGCGCAGGTAAATCTTGATGCCTCCGTCTAGTTCCATGCTGGCCATAAGGGGTAATTAAAAGGAAAGGGGATTTTTCAAAAAAGGGGGTGGACAGTATAACACAGGTTTCACCTGATTTCTT
>JAIOQF010000244.1 GCA_021413535.1 Verrucomicrobiota bacterium | reverse complement strand
CCATGACTGCGGCTGCTTACACAAGCGATGGTTCGGCAGCCACGGACTCGAAACGCAAGGATGTTTTTTGCGTGTCCCGCGAAAGCGGAACCGGTCCTCCTATTCGCTCCAGCACCGCAGTCTCGACCGTGAGCCCCGGCCCGAAGGCAATCGCGCATGTCGTTGCGGTTTCAGACTCCGCACGTTCGAGAAGATCCTTCAGCACAAAGAGAACGGTCGCACTGCTCATGTTTCCATAATCACGCAGAACATTACGTGAACTCGCCAGCGCGGAGGAAGACAGTGCGAGACTCGTTTCCACCTTGTCCAAAATCGAACGTCCGCCGGGGTGCACCGCCCATTCCTCAACATCGGGGACACCGAGCGCCGACTCACCCAGAACTCCTTCAAGCAGCGACTCGATGTTGGAACCGATGATTCCGGGCACATAACTCGAGAGCACAATATTGAAGCCTTCATCGCCAATCTCCCAGGCCATGTCATTCTCACCTGATGGCAGCAGGGCGGAGGAAAAACCTTCAACGCGGTAAGCTGGTGTTCCGGCGACAGGAGCCCGCGCGCTTACGATTGCCGCCGCCGCACCATCGGCGAAAAGTGAATTAGCGAGGATGCTGTCCGTCTGTCCGTTGATCTGCATGTGGAGGGTGCATAACTCGAGGCACATTACCAGCACCACAGCGTGGGGATTCGCTTCACAAAACTGCGCGGCCATGCGCAGAGCGGGAAATGCCGCATAACACCCCATAAAGCCCAGTGTGTAGCGCTCGACACCCGGATTCAAACCCAGCTCCCGAATGATGTGGTAATCTGGCCCCGGATTGGCGAAGCCAGTGCAAGAGGCGAAAATGACGTGTGTGACGTCAGTATTGACGAATCCTTCAGCCTCCTCCAGCACCTGCCTGGCCAAGGCGACGGAAAGCTCACGTGACGCCTTCGCATAGACTTTGTTGCGCTCGCCAGTGGTCGGCGGAATCATCTCGCCTTCCGCGTTCCGTTTGAAAAGCACGGGATCCGCACCCTCTGTGAAATCATCGACTACGCTATATCGCGTCGCTATGCCGGAACGATCATAGACAATCTGGATGAGGCGTTTTGTTTTTGGGTCGGGCGCGCAATCTTTGAGAAAATCTCGTGCGAACTTTTGGGTGTAAGCTGTGTCTGGAACGCGGGTCGCAATGTGGTGGATGAAGGCTGGCATAAGAGAGCTGGTGATCAGTTCCCGGCGCGCACCAGCTTGACCGGGGCGTGAAGTTTGATGGTGTCACCCACAGTGATGACGAGCAGCACGGCCGGAACCGTGATGCCGCATTTCTTCAGCGAGAGTTCAAAATCGAGGTCAAACGTAACAACATCACCCTTGAGCACCCAGTTGCTGATGCTGCCCTCAACAGGCTGCGGACTGCCGAGAATAGTAAGAGTAAACGGAAGTTTCGTAGGTGCCTTGCCACCCGGCATGATCTTGTCAAACGCTGTGTCCATGGTGCCGGTGATCAGCGGGTAGGTGGTCACTTTCATGTCCTTATGCATGTTTTCGTCACGCTTAGGCTCCGCAGTGTCCATGTTGGCCGCCTTGACCTCGACCTTCGCCTTAAGGCTGGTGGGGCGATTGTCTCCATTCAACATCACCTTGGCGACAAAGGGTTCCGCCGAAACTTTACCAGACCAGTTGTGCAGCGTCGAGGTGCCAGAGAACTGAATCTCGCTGGTGCCATTCCAACGCGTTGCGGTCTCCGCAGTCAATGCGGCCACAGTGGCCAAGGTAAGGAGCAGCGTGATCAAAAGAGAACTGGATTTCATTGGGAAACTATTTTGGTCGTGAGTGATTGAAGCACCTTTGATCGGCAGGTGCGGCTTAAGATAACGGCAACACATTAAGGGTGTATGAAGCAAAAATTATAAAACATTAATATTCCCAGTGATCGATAAACGGGATTTGATTGAAGAAGCGAGTCATGCCATCCGACATGATTCGATATCATTGTGTTCAATACGTTGCGGAGTCGCTGCCGAATCCCAAGCATATCTTGTGTAGCGCTTGATCAAATCGGTGAACCTAAGCGGGCGTTGTTTGTGGCCCGGATCAGAGAATGTCAGGATCTGGCATGCAAGCTTGATGACGGGATCAGTTTCGGGCTGGCCATTCCGTGACTCAAAGCACTAACTGAGAACTTTTTTAACGAAACAGGCTTTTAATCCAATGAGCATTCCTTCCATCTTGCAGGAGATCTCATGATCGCCCTCCACCAGGCGGATGGGTTTTGATTTCGTGCCCACTTTGAGAACGTCTGATGAGCCCTTCAATTTCAGATCCTTGATCATGGCGACGATATCGCCGTCCGCCAGCACATTTCCGTAAGCATCCTTCACGATGCGATCTGCATCGGGGGCATCAGCCACGGCTTCGTGGGGCCATTCATGTCCGCAAGTGCCGCATTCATAGTGGTCAGTGTGATCCAGAATGTCCGTCATCTCGCACATGGGGCAGGCAGGTTGATTCATAAAGACGGGGTGAATAGACGACTGCAGCAATCATTCAATGTTTCTTTTTATTAGAATCATCGTCGTGATGTTTTTTCTTCTTGTCGTCATGATCGCGATCATTAACTCTGCTGCTGTTGATTTGACCGTCGGACTTCTCGATCTGCCGAGGAGAATAGCCTCGTGAGAGGAACCATTCCTTCGAGTGGATGCCATCCGCCTTGCCGGGGGCTCCAGAAGCGCGTTCATACTGGGTCGCATTGTTGTTCTGGTAGGAGCTGCCTCGGTAGCTCGAGTGATGATTATCGTGGTCCTGATGCGAAGAGTAATGGCCTGACGAATGCTGCCAGTTTGACGAATGTCCCTTGTGACCGGAGCAGGGGCTGTGATGGCAGATGGGGCACGCGCTTGACCCGCGGTAATATGAATAGCCTGCGGCATAACCGCCGTAGCTGCGGTTGTAGTAACTGGGATAGGCGCCGCCGCCGTAATAATAGAAGTCATCGTTGCGGTAGCCCGGATTGTAATAACCGCCGGCGTATTCAGTCGTCGGCACGACACAGGAACTGAGGGTGATCGCCGCAAGACCTGCCGCGAGAAGTGAGAGGGAATAGTGGATTTTCATGGGATGCAGCAATGGTCTATGGACGAGGCGAAGCCCGGATACATTCAAAATGATTATATTTTTAAGACAAGCGGCGCATCAAGCTCGCGATGACAGTCCGGCAATGGCTTCCATACCAAAATAGGGGTTTGTCTCATGCTCTCATGGGTATCGAGCTAGTTCGCGCTACTCTTTCAGAGTCGCGTTGGCGATGGCTGGGGGATAAAGCGACTTCAGTGTGCTGAGGATCTTCTCCACGGCTTCAAGGTGCAGCGTGGCATCGTCGGGCTTGCGGGCAGCAAAGGCTTCACGAATACCGTCGAGCGCGCTTTTGAGTTCATCGACAAGTTTACCAGCCTCGGCTTTCTTTGCTGGATCCGTTTTGCCGGGCAGCGCGGTGGCGAGCACGGGGAAGGCTTCGGTTACCTCATCAATGGCTTCATAGGCTTTGTCGGCGACGCCTTCGCGCAGTTCCTTGGTGTGCTGGTTGATTTCCGCCCACAGTCCTTCGAGCGCGGCAGGAGGCTGGATGTTCTTGCCGCTCTCTTTGCCACCGCAGGCGCAGAGCCATTCGGGTTTCTTGCATTCCGGGCATTTGGAGAGGTTGTAATGCAGACGGAAGGTCTTGCCCTTGGCCGCACCAGGCTCGCGCAGTTGCATGATGACATGGTAGTCATTCCCCGCGGGCGCGACTTCAGTGATAAAGAGATCGTCTTTGATTTCGGAGGTGAGCTTTTTGGGGTTGCTGCGATCTCCGGCCGTGACGGTAAGTTTGCGTTTGCCTACTGGCAAGGGTTTGAGGTTTTTGTCGAGGAAGCCGATTTGAAATCGGTTGTCCTTGGTGACGCTGAATTCGGCGTTTGGCGTGGTGGGGGAATCGATGGCGATGAGGCGTCCGCCATTTGGGCCGAGGGTGATGCGCTCGTGTGCGTAGAGGCTGGCAGTGAGAAGAAGCAGAGCAATGAGTTTGGTTTTCATGGTGTTTATTTTTTGGATTTATTGGCAGGCTGGGGCTTCCAGCCGGAGAGCTTGCGCTGCGGACTTGCGACCGATGAGCAAGAAAAGCGCGGGAGTCACGGCGAGATCGAGCAGGGTAGATGAGATGAGTCCGCCACAGATCGCCACGGCCACGGGGTGGAGGATTTCTTTGCCCGGTTCATGCGGACTGAGCACGAGGGGAACGAGGGCGATGCCAGCAGCGAGCGCGGTCATGAGCACGGGCACGAGTCGCTCCAGCGTGCCGCGCTCGATCATGGAACGGGTAAAGTCTTCGCCTTCGTGCTTCATGAGGTGCAGGTAGTGGCTGACCATCATGATGCCATTACGCGCGGCAATGCCACCGACGGCGATAAACCCGACCAAAGTGGCAATGGAGATATTGTCGATGAGCCGCCAAGTGAGTGCCAGTGCGCCCATGAGAGCGAGCGGAATGTTCAACATGACGAGCAACGTGAGGCCGACGCTGCGGAAGTATCCGTAGAGCAACATGATGATGATGAGAACAACGATGCCGAAATAAAAGGTGATTTGTTTTGTCGCTGCTTGTTGCGCCTGGAACTCGCCCTCGAAGCTGGGATAATAACCTGGCGGGAATTTCACTTTTTCAGTGACCTCGCGTTGCCAGCGCAGGACCAGACTTTCGAGATCGCTTTGATTGGTGTTCGCGCCGATGACGATGCGCCGCTGGGTGTTTTCGCGATTAATGACATTAGGACCTTTGCTTTCCCGAATGTCGGCGACGAGCCGCAGCGGAATGCGCTGGCTGGCACCAGTCTCGACGAGGAGTTCGCCAAGCTTGGCGGTGGAGTCGCGCCATTCCTGTGGGAGACGCAAGGCGAGATCGACGGTGCGCTGACCTTCGCGCAGTTCCGCAAGAGTGCGACCACCGAGCAGTGCGCTGACTTGATCATTGATCGCGCCGGGCTGCACGCCATAGGCCATGGCGCGCTCGCGGTTCACCTCGATCTTGAGCTGCGGGATGGGCACTTGTGCTTCGAGGTTCACATCGGTGAGGCCGGGAATGGTCCGGGCGATGTCGCGCACTTGCATGCCTTTTTCCCGTAGCACTTCCAGATCGGGGCCGAAGATTTTCACGGCGATTTTCGCGCTGACGCCGCTGAGCATGTGAGACAAGCGATGGCTGATGGGCTGGCCCACGTTGACAAAGGTGCCGGGCACGGTGCGCAGTTTGTCGCGAATTTCTTTGAAGACGACGGCGCGTGGCCTGCCGTGGTCATGAAACTCGACATCGAATTCATTCACGCTCACGGGCATGACGTGGTCGTCGCGTTCGGCACGGCCAGCGCGGCGGCCTACGCTTTTCACTTCGGGGATGCTTTGTAGCAGACGCACGCCGACTTCGCCGATGTCGTTGGACTGTTGCAACGAAGTGCCGGGCGCACTGGCAAAGGAGATGGTGGCGCTGCCTTCGTTAAAGGTGGGGAGGAACTCCTTGCCCATCATCGGGTAGAGCATGAATGAGGCGACTAGCAAGATGCCGACGATGGCGAGCACAAGTGTTGGCGCGTAGAGGGCGACCTTGAGGAAGGTGTGTTTGGTGAATTTTTTCATCGTGCGCACCAGGAAGCCATCTGAATGAGAATTGCCTTCCTTTGGCTTAAGCAAGAGCGAGCACAACACGGGAATGACCGTGAGACTGACGATGAACGAGGCGGCCATGCTGACGATGGTGGCGATCGCGATGGGGGTGAAGAGTCTGCCTTCCAATCCTTGCAAGGCCATGAGCGGGAGAAACACCAAAACGATGATGAGCGTGGCGTAGAGAATGGAGTTGCGCACCTCGCTGGAAGCCTTGGCTATGACTTCGAGTGGTGGCTTGGGCTGGGGCAGGGCGGCATTCTCGCGCAAGCGGCGGAATACATTCTCCACGTCCACGATCGCGTCATCAACCACCATGCCGATGGCGACAGCGAGTCCACCCAGCGTCATGCTATTCACGCTTACGCCGAACCATTTGAAAGTCAGTACCGTGATCGCGAAGGACAAGGGCATCGCAGTCAGCGTGATGGCCGTGGTGCGGAAGTTTAACAAGAACAAAAACAACACGATGGTGACCATGATCGCACCATCGCGGATCGCTTCTTTCAAATTGCCAATGGCATGACTGATGAAATCGCCCTGGCGAAAAAGCAGCTCGACTTCTACGCCTTCCGGCAGCGTGGGCTTGAGTTCATTCAGCGCCTGCTCGACCAGCGCGGTGAGCTTGAGCGTGTCGAAGCCCGGTGCTTTATCCAGACTGAGCACGACGCCCATGGTGCCGTTCACACTGGCATCGCCGCGCATGACTTGCACCGCATAATCGATCTGCGCCACATCGCGCACCAGCACGGGGCGGTCGCCCACGGTCTTGATGACGGTGCGGCCGATGTCGTTCAAGTTCGTGGTCATTCCGAGATTGCGCACCATGATTTCCTGCGGCCCGGCCTGCAGGTAACCGCTTGTGGCATTTCCTGCGGCCTGACTGACGGCGTCCTCCAATTCCATGAAGGAGACGCCGTGTGCGGCGAGCCGGTGAGGATCAGGCTGCACCTGAATTTGTTTTACACCACCGCCGATGGTGAGCACTTCGGCCACGCCGCTAAGGCTTTGCAAACGACGGCGCACCGTCCAATCGGCCAGTGTGCGCAAGTCCATCGGCGAGATGTAACCGGGCTCGCCTGGCTTTTTTTGGCAGCGCAGACCGACGAGCAAAATCTCACCCATCAAGGAGGACACGGGCGTCATGCCGGGAGTCGCGCCCTTCGGCAATGTGGCGAGCACGGACTGCACGCGTTCCTGCACCAGTTGACGCGCGCGATAGATGTCCGTGCCCCAGGCAAATTCGGCGAACACAAGCGACAGTCCCACGTCCGAGTTGGAGCGCAGACGGTCGAGTCCCCCAACTCCCTGCACCGCGCCTTCGAGCGGTTGAGTGACGAGCGTTTCAACCTCCTCTGGCGCAAGGCCCGGGCACTCGGTGAGGATGGTCACGGTGGGCTTGGTCATGTCGGGCAAGACTTCGACCGGCAAGTTGATGACCGTCTGCCAGCCGAAGATTAGCAGCACCATCGAAGCCATCAAGATGATGGGCCGGTGATGAAGCGAGAAGCGGATGAGCTTGTTGAGCATGGTGCTAGGCCGCGTGGGTATTGTGTCTCGAAACCACGGTCACAATCAGCAGCAGCAGCAAAAATCCGGTGCTCGCCGCGAAGAAAATGGTCAGCATGTTCCAACCGCTGCTGTTTCCGTGCTCGTGATCGTGGTCGCCAGTTTTGCCAGAGGCGGCTTGCTCTTTGCTCATTTCGCTGCCGTCTTCATTGTGCGGATGTCCGTGCGCGGCATCGAGCGCCTCCTTCAGGCTGACACTGCCCTTGCCGGCAAAGGCCAACGAGTAGGCTCCGCGGGTCACCACTTCGTCACCGGC
>JAIOQF010000368.1 GCA_021413535.1 Verrucomicrobiota bacterium | reverse complement strand
CCCACCACTCCAAACAAAACGGGCCGGAACTTTCGTTCCGGCCCGTCAAGATTTTTGCAGATCAGTAATTCAATCAAGAATTACATTCCCATGCCGCCGCCGTGGTCGTGGTGCGGCTCAGGCGCTTCTTCCTTAGGAAGATCAGCGATGAGGCACTCGGTGGTAAGGAGCAGACCGCTGATGGACGCGGCGTTTTGCAACGCACTGCGGGTCACCTTGGTCGGGTCGACGATGCCGGCCTTGATGAGGTCGACGTATTCGCCAGTGGCTACGTTGTAGCCGCCGTTGCCCTTCTGCTTTTTCACTTCGCTCACGATGAGCGCACCTTCCACACCTGCGTTGGCCGCAAGCTGACGGAGAGGAGCTTCGATCGCACGATAGACGATCTGGGCGCCGGTGGCTTCGTCGCCTTCAAGCTTGAGGGTGCCGATGGCGGACTGAGCACGGATGAGAGCAACGCCGCCTCCGGGGACGATGCCTTCTTCCACAGCAGCGCGGGTGGCATGCAGGGCGTCTTCGACGCGGGCTTTCTTTTCCTTCATCTCGGTTTCGGTGGCAGCACCGACGTTGATGACGGCCACACCGCCGGCGAGCTTGGCAAGGCGCTCTTGGAGCTTCTCGCGGTCGGAGTCGCTGGTGGTTTCGTCAATCTGGCGACGGATCTGGGAAACACGGCCTTGGATGGCGTCGGACGTGCCGGCACCTTCCACGATGGTGGTGTTTTCCTTGTCCACGGTGATGCGCTTGGCCTGACCGAGATCGGTCAGCTCGATGTTTTCGAGCTTGATGCCGAGGTCTTCGGTGATGCAGCGGCCGCCCGTGAGGATGGCGATGACTTCCAGCATGGCCTTGCGGCGATCGCCGAAACCAGGAGCCTTGACGGCCACGATGTTCAACGTGCCACGGAGGCGGTTCACGACGAGAGTCGCGAGCGCTTCACCTTCGACGTCTTCCGCGATGATGAGGAGGGGCTTGCCGGAGCGGGCCACTTTCTCAAGCAAAGGAAGCATGTCCTTCAAGCTGCTGATCTTCTTCTCGTGAATGAGGATATAGCCGTTCTCGATGATGGATTCCATGCTTTCCGCGTTCGTGACGAAATACGGAGAGAGGTAACCCTTGTCGAACTGCATGCCTTCCACAACTTCGAGAGTCGTTTCGATGCTCTTCGCTTCTTCCACCGTGATGGTGCCGTCCTTGCCGACTTTGTCCATCGCGTCGGCGATGATCTTGCCAATGGTCTCGTCCCAGTTAGCGGAGACGGTGGCAACCTGGGCGATTTCCGAAGCCTTGGTAACAGGCGAGGAAATTTCCTTGAGCTTCGCAACCACTGCTTCGGTGGCCTTCATGATGCCGCGCTGAAGCGAGATCGGGTTAGCACCGGCGGTCACGTTGCGGAGACCTTCGGAGTAGATGGCCTCGGCAAGAACCGTGGCGGTCGTGGTGCCGTCGCCGGCCACGTCGCTGGTTTTGCTGGAGACTTCCTTGATGAGCTGGGCGCCCATGTTTTCATAAACGTCGGGAAGTTCGATTTCCTTTGCGACCGTGACACAGTCCTTGGTGATGGTGGGGCTGCCGAATTTCTTTTCCAGGATGACGTTACGGCCCGAAGGTCCGAGGGTGGCCTTGACCGCACGGGCGATCTTTTGCACTCCGCGCAGGAGCGCGTGACGGGCGTTTTCGTCGAAGTTAAGTTGTTTTGCCATGTTCGTAGATATCTATAATGATTGGGTTGGGTTAATTAGGAAACGATGCCGAGGATGTCGGTTTCGTTGATGATGAGGACGTCGTCGCCGTTGAGTTTGACTTCGGTGCCGCCGTATTTGGAGATGAGAACCTTGTCGCCTTTTTTGACGGTGAAGAGATCCTTCACGTCCTTGCCTTCGTCATCCTTGCCGGTGCCGAGCGCGAGGACTTCAGCTTCAGTGGGTTTTTCCTTGGCGGTGTCGGGGAGGTAAATACCGCCGGCGGTCTTTTCCTCAGATTCCACGCGCTTCACGAGGACGCGGCGGCCGAGGGGTGTGATTTTAGTAGCCATGATGTGCTGGGTGCTTTTCTATTTTTGGGTTTTGGTTTGTTCGACCCGCCGGTCCGCGCCGCTTGTATGGCGCGGGCTGGTGGAGGTGAATTTGAAATTGGGGTTACGCCTTCTTGTCCTTGTCCACGACCTCGAAATCGGCGTCGACCACCTTGCCTTCGTCCTGCTTGGACTCGGCGGCATGACCGCTTTCGCCCGTGCTGCTGGTTTGCGTCTCCGGTGAAGCACCGGCGGCACCAGCCATCTGCTGATAGGTCTCGGCAAAAAGTTTCTGCAGCTCGTCCTGCTTCGACTTCATGGCCGAAAGGTCATTGTCGGCGATGGCTTTTTTCAGCGCGTCGACTTTATCCTGAATCGGCTGCTTCTGCGCGGCAGTGACTTTGTCGCCGAGATCTGTCAGCGATTTCTCGATCTGATAAACCGTTGTCTCGGCCTGGTTCTTGGTTTCGACATCTTCTTTGCGCTGCTTGTCTTCCTCGGCATGAAGCTCAGCTTCGCGTTTGGCTTTTTCGATCTCGTCTTTGCTGAGACCGCTGCTGCCAGCGATGGAAATTTTGCTTTCTTTGCCTGTGGTTTTTTCCTTGGCAGCAACGTGGAGGATGCCGTTGGCATCAATGTCGAACGTGACTTCGATCTGCGCCGTGCCGCGGGGCATGGGCGGGATGCCATCGAGCTTGAAGGTGCCGAGCACCTTGTTTCCCTCAGCGCGGGCCATGGGGCGCTCGCCCTGGATGACGACGACTTCGACGCCGGGCTGATTGTCAGAGGCGGTGGAAAAAGTCTGCGTCTGGCGCTTCGGAATAGTGGTGTTGCGCGGAATCATCGGAGTGGCAATGCCGCCCTCGGTCTCGATAGCCAGCGTGAGCGGCGTCACATCGAGGAGAAGCACGTCCTTCACGCTGCCCTGCAAGACACCACCCTGAATGGCTGCGCCGATGGCGACGACTTCATCCGGGTTTACGCCTTGGTGCGGATCTTTGCCGGCGAGTTTCTTCGCGGTCTCGACAACTTTTGGCATTCTTGTCATACCGCCGACGAGCACGAGTTCGTCGATCTTCGAAGCGTCGAGTTTGGAAGCAGCGAGACAATCCTTGACCGGCTTGATGGTGCGCTCGAAAAGGCTGTCGCAAAGCTGCTCCAGCTTGGCCCGAGTCAGGGTCTTCATGATGTGCTTCGGCCCGGACTGGTCCGCCGTGATGAAGGGCAGGTTCAAGTCGTAGCTCTGCGAGGAACTGAGCGCGATCTTAGCCTTTTCCGCTTCTTCCTTGATGCGCTGAAGTGCGTCCGGTTGGCCACTGAGATCAATGCCGGTGTCGGGTGTTGTCCCAGTCGTCGCCGCCGAGATGCGTGTCGCCATCCGTGGCCATAACTTCGAAGACGCCGTCGCCGATGTCGAGCACACTGATGTCGAAGGTGCCGCCGCCCAAGTCATACACGGCGATCTTTTCGTCTTTCTTTTTATCCAAGCCGTAGGCTAGCGAGGCCGCGGTCGGCTCATTGATGATACGGCGCACGTTGAGGCCGGCGATTTCACCGGCCGCCTTGGTCGCGTTGCGCTGCGAATCATTGAAATAGGCCGGCACCGTGATGACGGCGTCGGTGATGGTTTCACCAAGACGGGCCTCGGCGTCGGCCTTGAGCTTCGCGAGGATCATCGCGGAAATTTCCTGAGGGCTGTAGACCTTCTTCTCGCCGCCCGCTTCGACTTCGACATGGGCGTCGCCATTGGAAGCGGCAACGATTTTATAAGGCACGCGCTTGTCGGCATCGGTGAGTTCAGCGAACTTGCGACCCATGAGGCGCTTCACTGAGAAGACGGTATTGCGCGAGTTGGTGACCGCCTGACGCTTCGCGGCCTGGCCGACGAGACGCTCGCCAGTTTTTGTGAAGGCTACGACGGAGGGTGTCGTGCGTGCGCCTTCCGAATTCTCCAGCACCTGGGGTTCGCTGCCTTCGAGAACAGCCATGCAGGAGTTGGTGGTGCCGAGGTCAATGCCTAAAATCTTGCTCATAATGTGTAGTTAATACCCTTGCTCATCATGAGCACGGGTATGCATGCTAGGGCAGAAGCCGTGCCATCAACACACTCATACTTGTAAGTCGTTTATATACAATAAATTAGGTATTTGGCTGATTTAACAATTCGAGAGCGCAGCCCTGATTTAGTGCTTATTTGACACTAAGCATTCTTTGAATGATGACAATATGTCACCATCCAATATCGATTGCGCCTCATGTCATTTGCGCTGAACCCGCGAGTAATGAGGTCGCCTTGGCCTCAGAAAAGCAAATGCGATGACATCCTTCTCCTCTTCATTCGATGGCGCGATTCTTATTAAAACGCTCCGCACCAGAAAATTAAGTTGCAAGATAGAGGATGAAATTCCATTATATTAGACACTGTTATTTCGATCACACCTCCATCCAACATGAAAGCACTCGTCAAATCAAAAGCAGAACCCGGCCTCTGGCTCCAGGATGTCGCCGAACCATCTGTCGGCATCAACGATGTGCTCATTAAAGTTCACAAGACTGGAATCTGCGGCACGGATCTTCACATTTGGAAATGGGACGCGTGGGCGCAGAAGACCATCCCGGTTCCTATGGTCGTCGGTCATGAATTTGTCGGCGAGGTGATCAAGGTGGGTTCCAATGTATCCGACTTCTTGCCTGGCGAAATCGTCAGTGCGGAAGGCCATGTCGTCTGTGGTCGTTGCCGCAACTGTCTTGCGGGCCGGCGCCATCTTTGCAAGGACACCAGCGGCATCGGGGTGAACCGCGCCGGCGCCTTTGCCGAATTCATCAGCGTGCCCATGACCAATGTCTGGCATCATCGCGACGGCGTGGATGAAGACGTGGCCAGCATCTTCGATCCCTTCGGCAATGCCGTGCATACGGCGCTGGCGTTTCCTGTGCTCGGCGAGGACGTTCTCATCACGGGCGCGGGCCCGATTGGAATCATGGCCGCCGCGGTTGTGAAACATGCTGGCGCGCGCCATGTGGTGATCACTGACGTCAATGAACACCGGCTTGAGATCGCGCGAACGATGGGTGCTACCATCGCTCTCAATGTCAAAACCGGGAGCATCGCCGATGCGCAGAAGCAGCTTGGCATGAAAGAAGGTTTCGATGTGGGCCTGGAGATGAGCGGAAATCCAAGCGCCTTCCGCAGCATGATCGATAATATGTGCCATGGCGGCAAGATTGCCATGCTCGGCATTCCGAGCGAGCGCATCGACATCGACTGGAACAAAGTTATTTTCAACATGCTCACCATCAAAGGCATCTACGGCCGGGAGATGTATGAAACCTGGTATCAGATGAGCGTGATGCTCGATTGTGGCCTCGCGATCAAGCCCATCATCACGCATCGTTACCATTACACGGAGTTTGAAAAAGGATTCGCCATCATGGATTCCGGCAACTGTGGGAAAGTGGTGTTGGATTGGACTAAATAATCATCATGACCCCGGAATTCCAATCTCATCTTCACGCCCAGCTCGCGACCATCCGCGCTGCGGGCTCCTACAAAAGCGAGCGAGTTCTCTCCACGCCGCAGGGCACGATGGTGCGCGCCAATGGCGGCGATAGCCTGCTCAATCTTTGTGCCAACAACTATCTCGGACTCGCCCAGCATCCAAGAGTGCGGCAGGCCGCACACGATACTCTGGATCACTGGGGCTACGGCCTGGCCAGCGTGCGTTTTATCTGCGGCACTCAGAGCATCCATAAACAGCTCGAAGCTAAACTCAGCACGTTCCTCGGCACCGAAGACACCATTCTCTACGGCTCCTGCTTCGATGCCAATGGCGGCCTGTTCGAAACGCTTCTCGGATCCGAGGACGTCATCATCAGCGATGAACTCAACCACGCTTCCATCATCGACGGCGTGCGCTTGTGCAAAGCACGACGCGAACGTTACAAGAATTGTGACATGGCCGATCTGGAAGCCAAACTAATCGATGCCCATGCGAAAGGTTCGCGCTTTATACTCATCGCGACCGACGGTGTATTTTCTATGGACGGCTTCATCGCCCCCTTGAAAGCCATCTGCGATCTGGCTGATAAATATCAAGCCATGGTCATGGTGGACGACTCACATGCTGTTGGCTTCATGGGACAGCGTGGACGCGGCACCCATGAGCACTGTGATGTCATGGGTCGCGTGGACATCATCACCGGCACCCTGGGCAAAGCTCTGGGCGGTGCCAGCGGCGGCTACACCAGCGGACGTCGTGAGATCATCGAACTCTTGCGCCAGCGCTCACGACCGTATCTTTTCAGCAACACCTTGGCACCGATGATCGCCGGAGCATCCATGATGGCGCTTGATATCTTGAACGAGTCCACCGAGCTGCGGAATCGCCTGGAGGACAACACGAAATACTTTCGCGCAAAGATGACCGCAGCGGGCTTCAATATCGTCGCAGGCAGCCATCCTATCGTGCCCGTCATGCTGGGTGATGCAGCGCTGGCGACACGGTTCGCCGATGCCATGTTGCAACGTGGAGTCTATGTCATCGGTTTCAGCTACCCGGTCGTGCCACTGGGCAAAGCGCGCATCCGGACGCAAATCAGTGCGGTGCATACTCGTGAGAATCTGGATTTTGCCGTCAAGGCATTCGCGGATACCAAGGCTGAACTTGGCATCTGAT
>JAIOQF010000367.1:8776-9690 GCA_021413535.1 Verrucomicrobiota bacterium | reverse complement strand
AGCATCAGCTCACCGCCTGTTTTCAACTCGAATGCGTGGTGCCGACCATCATGCTCACCATGGGCACCACGGATACCTTTGGCGTGGATCGTGTAAAACCGGTGGTCGAAATTCGCGACCGGCTCTGCGCGCAGTTCGAGGTCTCGGTGAAGCCACACATCCACGTCGATTCCGCGATCGGCTGGCCGCTGCTGTTCTTCCTTGACTACGACTTTGAAAATAATCCAATGTCGATCAACGAGGCGACGTTGCCCGGCATCAGGCGCAACGTGGATCGTTTTTGTGAACTGCACCTCGCTGATTCGTTTACAGTTGATTTTCAAAAATGGGGCTACGTGCCCTACACCTCAAGTCTGGTGATGATCAAGAATAGTGACGACTTGAAGGCGCTGGAACACGACCCGGAATATTTCAGCTACTTCGAGAAGAGCGTGGAAGGTCAGACGCATCTGCACTCGACCATTGAATGTTCCCGCAGCGCGGCGGGCCTCTTTGGGGCTTACACCGCATTGCACTACCTCGGCATCGAAGGGTTCCAGCGGCTCGTCGCTAACACCATGCAAAACGCCAATTACTTCCGCTCCTGTCTCAGCAGAGTGCCCGGTGTGAAACTGATGGTGGCGCAAAACCAAGGGCCCAGCGTTGGCTTCCGCATGTATGATCCTGCGGTGGTGAGTGATCCTGCTGTGGAGTTTGACTACGAATGCCGTGTGCAGGACAGCGTCGAATACCGCGCTCGCGTCGAACGCAACAGCCACTACCATCGCGATAATTTCCTGCGTCGTGGCAAGTCCGGGCTCTACACAAACTGGGTCGAATTCATTGCGCACACTGACTACGATATTCGCGGGCGTTGCGGTGCGATTCCCGGTGAGAAGGCCGTGTTCATGAATCCGCGCACCCGCTACGAAGAC
>JAIOQF010000367.1:0-8762 GCA_021413535.1 Verrucomicrobiota bacterium | reverse complement strand
TCATCATAATTTTGCGGAGCTGAACCATTTTCTTTGAAAAAGGATAAATTATTGTCCTTTTATTCACCGCTCATTCGTCGTTTCTCTGGAATGGCGGCGACCACAGCTCATTCTAATTCTGAAATCGCCCAACCCAAAAACACCATGAACAAGCAAGCACTCCTTTTATCCATCGCCGCATACGTGGCCCTCACCGCGTGTCAGTCCACCACGACCAAGCCTGCAGCCTGCTGTGAAATGCCACGATACCAGGGATCTGCTGCCTTCGAGCGGATGAAATCTCTAGTCGGCAAGTGGTCGGGTGATTCGCCGATGATGGGAAAAATGAACACGGAGTTTCGTCTCATCGCCGGAGGATCGGTGATCGAGGAGCGGTTCGCCGAAGGCACTCCGATGGAGATGCTGAGCATCTATCATGATGTGAAGGGCCAGCTGATGATGACCCACTACTGCATGCTGCGGAACCAGCCGCAGATGCGGCTCACCAAGAGCACGGCGGACTCGTTGACCTTTGATCTGGTGCCGACGCCGGGACTGAACGCCGCGAAGGACAAGCACATGCACGGTGCCACCTACACCTTCATTGATGCGAACCACTTCAAGCTGGATGGCGTGTCGTGGGAGAATGGCAAGAGCGCCCCCTGCGGTCCTCCTGTCATCTTCACGCGCAAGCAGTAATCACAACACGAACAACTCACTCTGATGGCTGCCTATGACCCATCCAGCAAAGAACACGATCTGTCTATGGTTCGATCACGATGCGGAATCTGCGGCGCATTTCTACGCCGAGACATTTCCCAATTCTTTCGTCGGCGCGGCGCATCGTGCACCGGGCGACAATCCATCCTGCAAAGAAGGCGAAGTGTTGACCGTCGAGTTCAACGTGATGGGAATTCCGTGCATCGGACTCAACGGCGGGCCTGGTGTCGAGCACAACTGGGCGTTTTCGTTTCAGGTCGCGACCGATAACCAAGATGAGACGGATCGCTACTGGAACGCCATCGTCGGCAACGGAGGCAAGGAGAGCCAGTGTGGCTGGTGCAAAGACAAATGGGGGCTGAACTGGCAGATTACTCCGACCGCTCTGACCCAAGCGTTCACCGGTCCCGACCGTGCCGCAGCCAAGCGGGCATTTGATGCCATGATGAAAATGAAAAAAATCGATGTCGCTGCCATTGAGGCGGCGGTCCGCGGTTAGCCTGAGCGACCCTAGATCAAGATTATCCATGCCAAATTCACCAACACCATGATCAAGAAGATACTTCTAAGCCTCGTTGCCATTATCGTCATCATCCTTGCCGCCGCCGCGCTTAAATCGCCTGACTACCGCGTGGAACGCAGCCGCACCATCGCAGCAAAGCCGGAAGTGTTGTTCGACTACTTCAACAACCACAAAAAGTTTAATGAGTGGAATCCCTGGATCAAGATGGATCCTGCCGCCAAGAACACCTACACCGGCCCCGAAGCAGGCGAGGGAGCCGTGGCCAGCTGGGACGCGGAGAACGTCGGCGCATGTTCCGCCACCATCACCGAGAGCAAGCCAGGCGAACTTGTCCGCGAGCGTATGGACTGGAAGAAGCCCATGGAAGGCACCAGCACCGTGGACTTCATCTTCAAAACCACGGGCGACAAGACCACCGTGACCTGGGCCATGTATGGCAGGAACGAAAACATCATGTGCAAAGTCATGAGCCTATTCATGAGCTGCGAGAGCATGTGCGGGCCAGAGTTTGAGAAGGGTCTGGCTGATCTCGAGAAGCTCGTGACCGCCACTCCTGCCAAGTAACCTTCCACCACCTTACCCACCATGAACACACCCAGCACTTACCCTCCCATGAGTCCCTACCTCACCGTCAAAGGTGCGAGCAAGGCCATCGAGTTCTACAAGGCGGCCTTCGGTGCCACTGAGTTGTATCGACTCAGCGATCCATCGACAGGCAGCATTGGCCACGCCGAGATCATGCTCAATGGCAGCCACCTCATGCTCTCTGATGAAAACCTCGCCTGGGGCAACAAGTCACCACAGACCCTTGGCGGCACGCCCGTGAAGCTTTGCCTCATGGTGCCGAACACCGATGCCGCCGTGGATCGCGCCACCGCCGCTGGAGCCACCGTGGAGATGCCGCCCGCCGACATGTTCTACGGCTTCCGTTGCGCCAGCATCCGTGACCCCTTTGGCCATCAATGGATGATCCAGCATGAGATTGAAAAGGTGTCACCCGAGGACATGCAAACACGCTGGGCCGCCATGCTCGGCTCGAGTGCGGGATGCCCAGGTTCAAAGGACTAACACCATGAGCATCGATACCAAGCGCGATTACCTCGTCATCTCGCGCGGCCAGTGGCACAGGGAAGCCCGCAAAGAAGACATCCAGCAGGCCATTGATGACTTTTATGTGTGGCTCGATCGCTCCATCAATGAAGGAAGGATGAAAATGGGCAGCCGGCTCGGCATCGAAGGCGCGACGGTTTCCAAGCACGGCATCGTCACCGACGGCCCCTTCGGCGAGGCCAAGGAAGCCATCGGCGGCTACTGGTTCATCGTGGCCGACGACCTCGAGGAAGCTGCCAAGATCGCGGCGGAGAATCCCTGCATGAAGCATGGCCTCTTCTTCGAGATCCGGCCTACCGATGCAGCCTGTGCTCATGCATTCAGCGAGATGACTGAGACCCCAGACAAATGAACCCATGAGCACACAACCAACCATGAACCCAAATCGCAATCCCGTCGGCTGGTTCGAACTTTATGTCCAAGACATGGAGCGAGCCAAAAACTTCTACCAAAACACCTTTCAAGTGACGCTTCAGTCCTTGGGAAGTCCGGATGACGCATCCATCGAGATGTGGGCCTTCCCGATGGGAATGGATCTTCCGGGATGCTCCGGCGCTCTCGCCAAGATGGAGGGCAAAGACTCCGGCGGTGGCGGCACCATCATCTACTTCTCCTGCGCCGATTGCGCGGTGGAAACAGCTCGCGCCGTGGCGAATGGAGGTCGCATTCAGAAGGATAAAATGTCCATCGGCGAATACGGATTCATCTCCCTGGTCTATGACACCGAGGGCAACATGATCGGCCTGCACTCCATGCAATGATAGCCATGAATCCCCAACAACCCACCAACGAGCATCTGCTCTTCATTCGCGGCACGCATTGGAATCATGGCATGTCGCCGAGCGAACTCCAGCGCGTAATGACCGACTTTTACGCCTGGGTCGAGGGACTCAACACGCGCGGCATTCTTCGTGGTGCGCAGCCGCTCATGGAGGAAGGCAAGCTTGTCTCCGGCACCAAAGGCAGCGCTGTGACGGATGGTGTCTTTTCCGAATCCAAGGAAGCCATCGCCGGCTATTTCTTGCTCGTGGTGGACACGATGGATGAAGCTCTGCTTATCGCTCGGGCTTGTCCGATTCTTGATTACGGAGCGCAGATCGAAGTGCGGCCCATTGCCGACCTTTGTCGGCCGATGGCGGAGGTGAATCAGCAGTCCAACTTCTAGCCCATCGATCACCATGAAACGTCTCCATTTCTCCATCGTCATCCAAGCACCACGTCAACGAGTCTGGGACATCATGTTGGCTCCAGATACGTATCGGCAGTGGACGGTCGCTTTCTGTGAAGGCTGCTACTACGAGGGCACTTGGGAGCAGGGCGCTACGATGCGCTATCTGGGGCCATCAGGTGAAGGCATGCTCGCCCAGATCGCAGAGAACCGGCTGCATGAGTTCATGTCCATTCGCCACCTCTCCTGCACGGAGAATGGCGTCGAGAAAATCTTCCCGCAGCCTATATTCGAAAACTATACTTTCTGTGATCACACCGAGGGGACCGGGTTAGCTGTCGAGATGGACACCGATGCTGAACACGAAGCCATGTTCAGCGAAATGTGGCCGCAGTCGTTGCAACTCCTCAAAGCGATCTGCGAGCAGCCCTAACCTGGATCCACACCGTTACACCATGACCACCCACACTATCAAACTGTATCGAGTCCTGCGCTCCAGTCCTGAGCGCGTCTATCGCGCTTTCATCGACCCCGCCGCCATGTGCAAGTGGCTGCCACCCTGTGGCTTCACGGGAACCATGCATCACATGGAGGCCAAAGTCGGAGGCACCTTCAAGATGTCATTCACCAACTTCACCACGCAAAAGGGCATGTCCTTTGGTGGTGAGTATCTTGAGATGATCCCTAACGAAAAGCTGCGCTACACTGATCAATTCGATGACCCCAATCTCCCCGGCGTGATCACGGTGACCGTTCTTCTCAAAGAAGTCTTCTGCGGCACGGAAGTGAACATCACGCAGGAAGGCGTGCCCAGCGTCATTCCTGCCGAAGCTTGCTACATGGGCTGGCAGGAATCGCTGATGCAACTGGCCCAACTGGTCGAAGCCGAGATCAAGGAATAGCCATGCTTCCAGGCCCGGCAGGCGCTGCGCGAAACGATATGAGTGTCGAACAACCCATCATCTCCTTCGCCAATGCCGCTGCGTTTCGTCGTTGGCTGAAGACCCATCACGCGATGCATGACGGCATCTGGATGCAGCTCGCGAAGAAAGCCAGCGGCATCCCCAGCATCACCTATGCGGAGGCACTGGATGAGGCGCTTTGCTACGGCTGGATCGACGGCCAGAAGAAGACTCACGATGCCCAGCATTGGCTGCAAAAGTTCACCCGGCGTGGTCCGCGCAGCGTGTGGTCGCAGATCAACATCGGCCACATCGAGCGCCTCATCAGCGAAGGCCGGATGCAACCCGCAGGCCAGGCTGCAGTCGATGCGGCGAAAGGTGATGGTCGGTGGCAGCAGGCGTATCATTCGTCCCGCAATCATGAGCTGCCGGAAGACTTTCTCAACGCCGTCAGCAGGCATCTCAAAGCTCAAGCCTTCCTCGACACACTGAACAAAGCCAACCGCTACGCCATATATTTCCGCCTCACCACCGCCAAGAAGCCCGAGACGCGGACTCGGCGATTCGAGCAACTGCTGGAGATGCTCAAGCGCGGCGAGAAACTGCACTGAACCATGAAGACCTGCATCGCTCTCCTCCGCGCTGTGAATGTCGGCGGCACCGGCAAGCTGCCCATGAGTGAACTCAAGGCCATGTGCGAGGCCGAAGGCTTCGTTCAGGTGCAGACCTACATTGCCAGCGGCAACGTGGTCTTTCAAAGCAAGCTGCCGGTCGCCAATATCATCGAGGCGCTTGAGAAACGTCTTGCCGCCTATGCCGGCAAGACCGTCGGCGTCATCGTGCGCACCACTGAAGAGATGAAGGCTGTGCTCGCAGGCAATCCTTTTCTTGAAGCTGAACCAAACCGGACCGTGGTCATCTTTCTGCCGAACAAGCCGCCGTCCGACACGCTCGACCGTCTGCGCGGCCTCAAGCACGAAACAGTAAAGCTCGGCGCGCGCGAGCTTTACGTTCACTACCCCGATGGTCAGGGCGCGTCGAAGCTCGTGATTCCCGCCGCCGCCGCTGGCACCGCCCGCAACATGAACACGGTGAGCAAGCTCGTCGAGATCGCCACCGCCACCGCATGAATCCTCAGCCTGCCGGTGTCGCCGAGGATTGGTTCCGCCATGAAAGCGCGCGTCTCGTAGCCACGCTGACCGCGCATCTCGGCACGCATCAGTTGCAGCTCGCTGAAGACGTCGTCCAGGAAGCGCTCGTCCGCGCTTTGCAAAACTGGCCTTATCGCGGCGTGCCGGACAATCCCGCCGCATGGCTCACACAAACCGCCAAGAACCTCGCGCTTGATCACCTGCGTCGCGAGCAACTCTGGAATAGGAAGCAAGAAAGCATCGCCGTCGAGCATGAGCGCTGGCTCTCTTCGCCCGTGAACGAAACGCATGACACCTTTGCGGATGACTCCCTGCGCATGATGTTCGTCTGCTTTCATCCACAGCTCTCCACCGAAGTGCAGACCGCTCTCGCGCTGCGCACGCTCTGCGGACTCAGCGCTGCGGAAATCGCCGCAGCCTATCTCACCAGCGAGGCCGCCATCGCGAAGCGACTTGTGCGCGCCCGGCAGCTCATACGCCATCTCGCGCTGCCCTTTGTTGTGCCTGAGCCGGGTGACCTGCCAATGCGACTCGATGGCGTGCTTGGCACTTTGTATCTGCTTTTCAACGAAGGCTACAAAGCCAGCAGCGGTGACCGTCTCGTGCGTGAAGATCTTTGCCACGAAGCCATCCGTCTCACCACGCTGCTGGCCGGGCACCCAGCAACTCAAGCACCGCGCACTTTCGCCCTGCTTGCGCTCATGTTCTTCAATGCAGCCCGTCTCACGGCGCGCACGGACGATGCAGGCAACATCTTGCGGCTTCACGAACAGAATCGTGCTGGATGGGATCAAGCCATGATCCAGCGCGGCATCCAATGTCTTGGATTCTCAGCGCAAGGCAGCGCCATCAGCGAGTATCATCTCGAAGCAGGCATCGCCGCCTGTCACAGCACCGCAACTGATGATGCCAGCACCAACTGGCCGCGCATTCTTACGCTCTACGATCAACTTTGCACGATCACGTCATCGCCCATCGCTGCGATGAATCGCGCTGTGGCCGTCGCCCGCGTGCGTGGCCCGCAGGCAGGCATGGACGCGCTCGATGTCATCTCCGACCGCAGCAAGCTGGAGTCGTATCATCTCTTTCACGCCATCCGCGGCACCTTTGCTGCCGAACTCGGTGATCAGCCCGCAGCGCTCGCACATTTTCGCCAGGCGGCGAAGTTTGCCTCCCTGCCTGCTGAGTGCGAGTTCATTGCCCGCCGTATCCGTGAGTGCGAAGTGGCAGAAAGCGCAGTGGACTAAACTTTCGGCCAATTCACACTGCTCTCTGGCACTGGCGTCATGAGAAACGCTGTCGATTGCCTGAGTGGTCAGCCCAGTTGTTTGCCCACTGATTTTAGTGCATCGACAAGGGCGCGAGTCGTGGCGGGAACTCTGCCGCGCTGCCAGAGCAGGATGAAATCCCAACGTGCCTTGGGATCGGACACGGGGATGAAAGTGACGCCGGGATGCCGGAACGTTGCGAAATAGCCCGGCAACAATGTGACCGCCGACTCCGAGACGACCAGGGAAAGCACGTTCGTGATGCCATCGACGATGATGGCGAAGCGCGGCTTGAACCCTGCGGTTTTGCAGAGCGCGGTCGTCCAGTGGTTGCGTCCCGGCATCTGCTCCTCATCCACGCCTATGAAATCCCGGCCCTTCAGTTGCTTGAGCGCGATTCCCTTTCGCGACGAAAGCGGGTCGCTGTCTGCAACTGCCAGGCATACGCCGAGCGAGCAGAGTTTGGTGCTGTGAAACTGGCTGGCAGCGACGATGCCCTCCTGCCCGATGAGGGCTACGTCGAGTTCGCCGGCGCGCAGTCCATCGATCTGTTCGCGCGGGGACATGTCGCGCAGCTTGAGTTTTAGATTAGGATGAGATTTGCGGAATTGAGTCAACGCGGGCGTGAGCACGGAATGCGCCGCTGAGATGAGATAACCCACGCGCAGTTCGGAGCGCTCGCCGCGAGCCTGGCGCCGTAGATCAGCCATCGCGCTGTCGTAGCTCCCGACCAGCGGGCGCATGGATTTCACCAGCGCATGGCCTAGCCCTGTGGGTTTCACGCCGCTGGTCTCGCGCTCCAGGAGGCGGCCGCCGATCTCAGCTTCGAGCGACTGCATCTGCCGGCTTAGCGCGGGTTGGGTGATGCGCAGTCTCACGGCGGCGCGGTTCACACTGCCTTCTTCAATGACGGCGAGCAGGGCCCGAATGCGATCAATCATGTCATCGAGGTTATGCCTAACCGGCATATCCGCAACATGGAAGTGGCATTAGCCAATCCGCCAGCTTGCACGGAGAATGATATTCATGAACGCACCGAATCTCACTCAACATCCCCCTCGCAGTCCCCGCGTCCGCCTTGGCGGTTATACCATTTTACCGCGCCTGCTCGACAAGGCCCGCGCCGTCATCGCAGGAACTGCTGGCGAATACAAATACGACAACCCGAATGACGGCCACTTTTTCCGCTTCACGGGCCTCAATCCTGACGCGCTGATGGAGCAGGTGAAAACTGGTGCGGGCGATTGGGAGATGCTGCTGTGGGTCAATACGAATGCACCGCTCAAGCGCACGGCCTTGGAGATCAATCAATGGTCCGATTGGACCGAAACCGTGTCCTTCAACGATGTCGAAATGCGCGAGTGGTTCACCGATCAAATCAAGCGTTTGAATCCAGCCCGCGAAGATCTGCGCGGCACCTTCGACTACCTTGACCTCGACGACTACGTCAGCTTCGGTGGCGTGGCCTGAACACAGTTACCCCATCCTAACATGAATCCACGCCCGCCCCTTCCGCCCTTCAACGAAGAGTCTGCCATCAAAAAAGTCCAGGCCGCCGAGGATGCCTGGAACAGTCGCGATCCTGAACGTGTCTCGTTGGCCTACACCGAGGATACCGAATGGCGGAATCGCGATGTCTTTCTTCATGGCCGCGCGGAGGTCGTCGAGTTTCTGAAAAACAAATGGGCGAAGGAACAAGACTACCGTCTCAAAAAAACACTTTGGGCCTACACCGGTAATCGCATCGCCGTGCGCTTCGAATACGAGTGGCACGACATCGACGGTCAGTGGTGGCGCAGTCATGGCAACGAGAACTGGGAGTTCGACGAGCACGGTTACATGGCCCGCCGCTACGCCAGCATCAACGATCAGCCTATCATCGAGGCCGAACGCAAGTTTCGCTGGGAGCGTGTGTGAGGAATGGTCGAAAAAAATCCAACC